>JAEWCJ010000480.1 GCA_023390695.1 Pseudomonadota bacterium
TCTTGACGGTCTTGGTATATAGCGGATCAACAGACTTGTTGCTGTGACCCACCTTCTCCTTGAAGCTGCCGCGAAGTTCCTTTTCGAGATTCTTCAGGTTGTCGGCGCTCTGCTTCGCATCGGAACCATCGAGCTTCTTCAGAAAATCCGCCATTCCCGTGAACAGGGAATTGCCCGCCTTGGCCTGGGCGGCGACGTCCTGCGCCGTCAGTTCGCTGCGTTCTTTCGTGTCATGATTGAACACCGTGATCTTGACCGTGTCTGGTTTGCCCTTCACGCCCGAGGCAGTGAGGTCGAACTTTGTCGCGACCGATCCATCGGCTTGCTTTTCCAGACCGACCTTGATCTCAAACGCGCCGTGCGCGCCGATCTGAATATTGCTGTTCGTCAGCGAAACTGCCTTTGCGCCCGTCTCGGCCGCTGGCGTCGAGCCGTTGCCGCCGGCCGCTGCATCATGGGCGTCGTGTGCACCCACGGTCAGCCCGATCGCCAACTCGGGCGTAACGTTATGTTTATCATCGACGCGAGCACCGCCAACGATCCTCTTCAATGCTTCCGTTGACAACGCACTGCTACGGACGTCGGCCGATTCAAAAGAACTCTTCCTGTTCACAATGCCACCCGTGTTATTGTTGGGGTGGGACCCCGGACGTCCTGAGAAAGTTCCGGAAGAAAAGCCTTGTTGCTCAGTTCGCACATCGAGCCATGCATGACCGATGCGCAATGCTGATCAAAAACCTGACATCAATTCGGAAATTACAGATTAACGGGCGCGCCCGGCCATTCGACTCGCGAGTTCGCGCGCCGCGATTTCACTGGCCGCGATGTCGCGGCACACGCTTGCCCACGCGGGACACAGGACGCAAGAAATTAACGCTGCCTACACCAAGATCACCGCTTGGCAGCAGGCCCGCTCCCAATCAAAGCGCGAAACCGGTTTTGAACGGATGAAACATGACGTCTTCACCCGGAAGCACGTCATCTGCATCCTGCGGCAGTTCCACAAAGCCGTCGGCCGCAACCAATGACAGCAAGCGGTGCGATCCGCGCGGCAGCGAGGCCAGTCGACGGCGGCCGGCCGTATCAATCGACATTATCGTCACGGGGACGAATTCGGCGCGGCCCGGATTGTGACGGAATACGTCACCGGCAATCGCGGAAACACCGGTGAGTTTTTCTGGCCGCTCTCCCGCAAGAACACGCAGGAGCGGGCGCACGAACAAGACAGCCGTCACCAGCGCCGACAACGGGTTGCCCGGCAAACACATGATGTGCATCGCATCGAGACGCCCAACGCCGATCGGCTTACCGGGCCGCAATGCGAGCTTGATCTGGCGGCAGGTTCCGCCGGCGTCCCGAATGGCCGGAGCGATATGATCGGCATCGCTGCCGCAAATGCCTCCGGTCGTAATCAGCAGATCGGTCGCGGCAGCCGCCTCCCGGATTCGTTCCGATAGACGCTTTCGGGAATCCTCAACGATCCCAAAGTCGTGCAAGACGATGCCTGGCGCAGCGAGCAATGCCGACAGCAGCGGCCGGTTGGTGTCGACGATATGGTGCGCTCCGAGCGCTGCTCCGGACGAGACCAGTTCGTTCCCCGTTGACAGCAACCCAACCCGGATCTGCGACCTGACTGAAACCTGCAAGATTCCTGAGGCCAATAGCAGGGCAATGTGCCGCGCATCGATCCGCGCGCCTGCCTCGAGAAGCAACCCGCCGGCCGCGATATCCTCGCCGGCCCGCCGGATATTGTCACCGGGCGCGATTGGACAATCGACAACGATCGCATCGCCCGCGCGCCGGGTCTGTTCGTGCGGCACGACCGCTGCCACGCCGGCGGGAAGCGGCGCACCGGTCAGGATCTGCACCGTGCTGCCGGCAACGAGCGCCGCCATCTGGCTGCACCCTGCAGCGATGCGGTCCGTCAGACGCAATCGCAGCGGTGTCGCGCGGGACACGTCCTCGCGATGGATTGCGTAGCCATCCATCGCCGAATTGTCGAAGCGCGGCAACTGCATCTCACCCGCCACCGGCGTAGCATTCACCCGGCCCAGTGCCTGCGTGACCGGCAGTGTCTCCGTTCCGCAGACCGGTCCGACACCATCCACAATCGCCGCCAGCGCTTCCGCAACAGGCATCAGGCGCTGCTGCGGCGGCCTGTCACAACCGCACGCAGACAGAGCGGGTGCGGGAACGGCGATGGTCATGGCGCACCGGACCCATCCGATTCTTCGTGTGCGGCTACAGTCGTGTGATCCCTATGGGGTTTCGGAGTCAGCGCCCAGGCTAGCGACCGGTGCAACAGGACCAGCCCCGGCTCGGTCGAACGCCCCATCTGACCGATCGCGGTAACCCATTCCTCATCGCTGGCCGCCGCGGAAAATTGTTGCACGGCAATGCTGGCAAACTCACCCGCGGTCAGCCCCTCCTCCACGGCAGCTTCGCGGATACGCGCCACCAGAGACAGATCGTCGAGCAGCAGAAGCGCCTCGGCTGCAACAGCTTCGTCGTCGAAACGCGCAATCAGATCGCCCAGCAGCATGGCACAGCCCTCAATTGACCCGGTGCTCGGCCGCACCCGGCATATCGATGCCGGTTACCGTCGCCGCAGATACCAGCCGCGCGATATATTGCGCGATCGCGCGATGACGCACGCTGTCTGCGAGGTAATCCGCAATGCGTTCCGCCACCATCTCGAACGGCAATTCCCGGCCCTCGATGCGCCGGACCAGCCAAATGACGTGGAATCCATAGCAGGTGGCGACCGGCTCCTGCGTCATGGCGCCGGGAGCAAGCGCCTGCAGCGCCCGCTCGAAGTCCGGCGTGGTCTGCCCGGTCGAGATCTGTCCAAGATTTCCGCCTTGCGCCGCCGACGGACAGGCCGAATGCGCCCGCGCCAGATCGGCAAATCGCTCCGGCCGTTCGCGCAGTTGCGCAATCAGATCGACAGCGAGTGCGCGCGCAGCCGCGTAGCCCTGCTTATCGCTCTGAATCGCAGGGATCAGGATATGCGCCGCTTCGAACAGGTCCGCCGAACGGAAACGGCGGCGGTTCTGCTCATAGTACCGCCGGCAGGTGTCGGTGTCGGCGGCCGGCGTCGCGACCTCCTGTTCGATCAGCGTGCGGATCAGGGCTTCCTCCTCGGTCTCCCGCCGCCCTTCACCGTCGCCGCACGGATCAGCGACGACGCCGGTTCGCCGCGCCTCCTGCAGCAGCAATTCACGCACCACCAATGCATGCGCCGCCGCTTGCCACGCCTTTACCGGAGAAGCTGACGGATGATTCTGGCTCTCGCGCGCGATGCGGTCGCGGGTAATGGCGACGCCGTTGACGGCGATACGGTCGCGTTTTGGCAGCAGTGTGGATAGGGCCGAACAGCTCATGGCTTTCACTCCGCAGGCGCCGGGCGCGGCGACGCTGATGGTGACGGCGACCGCGCCTGGATCACCCGCGTCTCGCCGCCGCGATAGACCGGAGCGGCTTGCGCCGTCCGGCCCGAACTGCGCACCACCTGATAGCCGCGCCGCCCGAGATACCAGATCGGAGCGCTCCAGACATGCACCAACCGTGTGAACGGAAAGACCAGGAAGATGGTCATTCCGAGGAACAGATGCAGCCTGAAGACCGGATGAACATCGGCGATCAGCGCGGAGACGCCCGGCTGCAACGTCAGGATGCCCTGCGCCCAAGTCATGAACTTCACCATTTCATGTCCGTCTAGATGGCCGAGCGACACCGGGATCGTCGCCAGCCCGACGATCAGTTGCGCATACAGCAGCAGCAGGATCGCGATATCGCCAAACGAAGAGGTGTTGCGGATGCGCGGATCGAACAGCCGCCGATGCACCAGCAGCGTGATGCCGACAAAGCACATGAGGCCGGCGACTCCGCCGATGACGATCGCCATCCATTGCTTGAAGGTATGCGAAATGCCGAGGGTGTCGAACACCCAGATCGGCGTCAGCAGCCCGACGAAATGTCCGAAGAAGATCGCGAGGATTCCGACATGGAACAGATTGGAGCCCCACATCAACTGGCGCCGGCGCAGCAACTGGCTGGAGCCGGTCTTCCAAGTATATTGCTCGCGGTCGAAGCGCAGCAGGCTGCCGACGATGAACACCGTCAGGCAGAAATAGGGATACCAGCCGAAGACGATGTGATTGATAGCGTCGCGCATGGATCATCTCCTCAGCGTGTCGGCAGAACAGGTCGCGGGGCATTCGCCGGCATCCCAGGCGCCGGACGGCGGCCAGCCCGGATGCGGGCGATCAGATTGTCCTTGCAGCCGTCGCCAGCCCCCGGCCCGAACTGCACAGGCTCGTCCTCCCAGGCCGCGTCGAGCGCGGCGAGATCATCGACATCCGGGTCCGGCTCGCTGAGAACGGCGGCGATGTCCTCGCCCTTCGGCTTGGCGTTGGCCAGCGCCAGCAGCGCCCGGAAAACAGCTTCGTAGGAGGAGTCCCGCTTGCGCAGCCGTTCGGCCAGCGCCGCCAGAATATGGGCCGGCTGGCCGAGCAGTTCGTAGGCGTCGGCGCGCGGCTGCGTCGACAGGAATTCGAGGAACAGCGGCACGAAATCCGGCAGTTCCGAGGCTCCGATCTCCAGACCCTTCTCCTCATAGAGGTTCTGCAGATCGATCATCGCCTGGCCGCGATCGCGGCTCTCCCCGGGCACATGCTCGAACAGATGCAGCGACAGCGAACGGGTGCGGTCGAACAGCAGCACATAGCGCTCCTGCAGATCGTAGAGATCGCGGCTCTCGATCTCATCGATCAGGGTCAGAACGGCGCGCAGCACGGCGGCCGGCAGCAACTTCTCGGCGTCCAGCGCGGTCCGCATCTCGCCCGCAGCCTGCTGCAATCCCGTCGTCGGATAGCTCAGCAACGCCGACAGAACTTTGAAAGTCCGGGTCATCACACCACCTCCATCGGAGTCTTGGCACGCGCGTTGCCGCTCTGGGATGTGCCGAACAGATTGACCTCGCTGCTGCCGTCGGAGCAGCCGTTGCCGAACGAGAACCCGCACGAGCCGCGCAGATCGTAAGCATCCTCGCCCAGTTCGCGATGCGCCGTCGGAATCACGAAGCGGTCTTCGTAATTGGCGATCGCCATCACGTGGTACATCTCGTCGATCTGCAGGCCACTCAGCCCGACGCGCTTGGCGATATTCTCGTCGATCACGCCATCCACCGTCTTCGCCCGCATATAGGCGCGCATGGCGAGCATGCGTTCGAGCGCGAGCGCGACCGGCTCTTCCTTGCCCGCGGTTAGCAGGTTGGCGAGATACTTGAGCGGGATGCGCAGCGAACGGACATCCGGCATCTCGCCGTCGTGCCCGATCTTGCCGGCGGCGGCCGCCGACTGGATCGGCGACAGCGGCGGCACATACCAGACCATCGGAAGCGTGCGGTATTCCGGATGCAGCGGGAACGCGACTTTCCATTCCATCGCCATCTTCCAGATCGGCGAGCGCTTGGCGCCCTCGATCCAGGCCTCCGGGATGCCGTCCGCCCGCGCCTGCGCGATCACCTGCGGATCGTTCGGATCGAGGAAGACGGACAATTGCGCTTCGTAGAGATCCTGTTCGTTGGGGACGCTTGCCGCCTCCTGAATCCGATCGGCGTCATAGAGCACCACGCCGAGATAGCGGATGCGGCCGACGCAGGTCTCCGAGCACACCGTCGGCTGTCCCGCCTCGATGCGCGGATAGCAGAAGATGCATTTCTCCGATTTTCCGCTCTGCCAGTTGTAATAGATCTTCTTGTAGGGGCAGCCCGACACGCACATGCGCCAGCCCCGGCATTTGTCCTGGTCGATCAGGACGATGCCGTCCTCCTCGCGCTTGTAGATGGCGCCGGACGGACAGGCGGCGACGCAGGTCGGATTGAGGCAATGCTCGCACAGCCGCGGCAGATACATCATGAAGGTATTTTCGAACTGCCCGTAGATGTCCTTCTGCACGCCCTCGAAATTGTAGTCCTGCGAGCGCTTGGCGAATTCACCGCCGAGGATTTCCTCCCAGTTCGGGCCCCACTCGATCTTCTCCATACGCTCGCCGGTGACCAGCGAACGCGGGCGCGCCGTCGGAAAGGCGGGCATTTCCGGCGCCTTCTGCAGATGCTCGTAATCGAAAGTGAAAGGCTCGTAGTAATCGTCGATCTCCGGCAGATCGGGGT
This sequence comes from Pseudomonadota bacterium, assembly GCA_023390695.1. Next base: position 6,176 of record JAEWCJ010000480.1, read on the forward strand.
TGGCGAAAATCTTCGCCAGCACCCGCCATTTCGAGCCGATCTTCGGCTCGATCTTGCCGTTGCGCCTGCGGACCCAGCCGCCGTTCCAACGACCCTGGTTCTCCCAGTCTTTCGGATAACCGATGCCGGGCTTGGTCTCGACGTTGTTGAACCAGGCATATTCCATGCCTTCGCGATTGGTCCACACGTTCTTGCAGGTCACGGAACACGTGTGGCACCCGATGCACTTGTCGAGATTGAGCACCATCGCGATTTGAGCGCGGATCTTCATTCTGCAGCCTCCATATTCCGGGCGACCTCGGGCAGGTCGGGCTGATCCGCCGTCGGCGTATCGAGCCAATCGACCTTGCTCATCTTGCGCACGATCACAAATTCGTCGCGGTTCGTCCCGATCGTGCCGTAATAGTTGAAGCCGTAGGACTGGTGGGCGTAACCACCGATCATATGCGTCGGCTTCACCACCGCACGCGTCACCGAGTTGTGAATGCCGCCGCGCTGACCGGTTGTCTCCGATCCCGGCACATTCACGATCTTCTCCTGCGCGTGATACATCAGGCACATGCCGTCCTTCACACGCTGGGATACGACGGCGCGCGCAACCAGTGCGCCGTTGGCGTTGTAAGCCTCGATCCAGTCGTTATCGACGATGCCGGCGGCTTTTGCGTCGGTTTCGCTGATCCAGACGATCGGACCGCCGCGCGACAAGGTCAGCATCAGCAGGTTGTCGGTGTAGGTCGAGTGGATGCCCCATTTCTGATGCGGGGTAATGAAGTTAAGAACGATCTGCTTTTCGCCGTTCGGCTTCAGATCGATGACCGGCTTGACCGCCTTCAGATCGACCGGAGGTCGATACACGCACAATCCTTCACCGAAAGCCCGCATCCAGAGGTGATCCTGATAAAGCTGCTGGCGGCCGGAGAGCGTGCGCCACGGGATCAGCTCGTGCACATTGGTGTAGCCGGCATTGTAGCAGACCTTTTCCGACTCGAGGCCGGACCAGATCGGCGATGAGATGATCTTGCGCGGCTGCGCCACCACATCGCGGAAGCGGATCTTCTCGTCCTCCTTCGGAATGGCGAGATGGGTATGGTCGCGGCCCGTGGTCTTGGACAGCGAATCCCACGCCTTGACCGCAACTTCACCGTTGGTTTCCGGCGCCAGCGTCAGGATCACTTCGGTCGCATCGATATCGGTTTCGATGCGAGCCAATCCCTTGGTCGCGCCCTCCTCCGTCACCACACCGTTCAGCGCCTTCAGGAAGTCGACTTCATGCTCGGTATTCCAGGCCATGCCCTTGCCGCCATTGCCGAGTTTCGACATCAGCGGACCGAGCGCCGTGAAGCGCTTGTAGAGATTGGGATAGTCGCGTTCGACCACCGTCACCGCCGGCATGGTCTTGCCGGGGATCGGCTCCACCTCGCCTTTCTTCCAGTCCTTCACATCGAGCGCCTGCGCGATCTCGCCTGGACTGTCGTGCATGATCGGCGTCATCACCACGTCTTTTTCGACGCCCAGCACTTCCGGCGCAATCCGCGAGAACGCCCGGGCGATGGACTTGTAGATCTCCCAGTCGCTCCTGGCTTCCCACACCGGGTCCACCGCCGCGGTAAGCGGATGGATGAAGGGATGCATGTCCGAAGTATTGAGATCGTTTTTCTCGTACCAGGTCGCGGTCGGAAGCACGATGTCGGAATAGACGCAGGTCGTGGACATGCGGAAATCGAGCGTGACCAGCAAATCGAGTTTACCGATCGGCGCATCGTCGTGCCAGACGACGTCCTTCGGCTTTTTCCGGCCGGTCTCGCCCAGATCCTTGCCGTGCACGCCGTGCGATGTGCCGAGCAGGTGCTTGAGAAAATACTCGTGCCCCTTGCCGGAGGACCCGAGCAGGTTGGAGCGCCACACGAACATGTTGCGCGGCCAGTTGGCAGGATGATCCGGATCCTCGCAGGACATCTGCAATTCGCCGGACTTCAGCGCCTTGGCGACATAGTCCTTCGGCTCGAGCCCGGCGGCGGTTGCCTTGTCGGCGACCGTTAGCGGATTCTGCCGCAGTTGCGGCGCTGACGGCAGCCAGCCCATGCGCTCCGCGCGCACATTGTAATCGATGAGCGCGCCGTCCCACGGACCGGCCGGTGCCGTCGGCGAGAGGATCTCGTCGACGCCCACGGTCTCGTAGCGCCATTGGTCGGTATGCGCGTAGAAGAAGGAGGTTGAGTTCTGCTGGCGCGGCGGGCGGCTCCAGTCGAGCGCGAAGGCGAGCGGCAGCCAGCCCGATTGCGGACGCAGCTTCTCCTGCCCGACATAATGTGACCAGCCGCCTCCCGACTGGCCGACACAACCGCACATCACCAGCATGTTGATGACGCCGCGGTAGTTCATGTCCGAGTGATACCAGTGGTTCATCGCCGCACCGATGATCACCATCGACCGGCCCTTGGTCTTCTCGGCATTGAGGGCAAATTCGCGTGCAACGGTGATGATCTGGTCGCGCGGCACGCCGGTGATCTTTTCGGCCCAGGCCGGCGTATAGGGAGCGTCCTCGTCGTAGGATTTCGCGACATGGGCGCCGCCGAAGCCGCGGTCGAGACCGTAATTGGCGACGAACAGATCGAACACGGTCGCCACCATCGCTTCGCCATCGGCGAGCTTGAGCTTCTTTACCGGGATACGCCGCTCCAGCACGCTCGGATGCGCATCGCCGGTGAAATGCTCATGGTCGAGATTGCCGAAATACGGGAAGGCCACATCGGCCAATTCGTCATGCGCGTTTTCCAGCGACAGGCGCAGGCTGGTGTCGCGGCCTTCCGATTCCTTCTCTTCCAGATTCCACTTGCCCTTCTCGCCCCAGCGGAAGCCGACCGAACCATTCGGCACCACGACGCTTTCCGAGGTCTCGTCGAAGGCGACCGTTTTCCATTCCGGATTGTTCTTCTCGCCGAGCCCGTCTGCGAAGTCGGACGCACGCAGGAGCCGCCCCGGAATCAACTGGCCGTCTTTCCGGTCGAGCCGCACCAGCATCGGCATGTCGGTATACTGACGGATATAATCCTCGAAATACTGGGCCTGCCGGTCGATATAGAATTCCCGCAGGATCACGTGCCCCATCGCCATGGCGAGCGCGGCGTCGGTTCCCTGCTTCACTGAAATCCACAGATCGGCGAATTTCGAGGCTTCCGAATAGTCCGGACAGATCACCACGCTCTTGGCGCCGCGGTAGCGCGCCTCGGTATAGAAATGCGCGTCCGGCGTGCGGGTTTGCGGAACGTTGGAACCCCACAGGATCAGGAAGCCGGAATTGTACCAGTCGGCGCTTTCCGGAACGTCGGTCTGCTCGCCCCAGGTCTGCGGCGAGGACGGCGGCAGGTCGCAATACCAATCGTAGAACGACATGCAGACGCCGCCGAGCAGCGACAGATAGCGCGAACCCGCCGCGTACGAGACCATGGACATGGCCGGAATCGGCGAGAAACCGATGACCCGATCGGGCCCGTGTGTCTTGACTGTGTAAGCATTGGCCGCCGCGATGACCTCGGTGACTTCGTCCCAGGTCGCGCGCACGAAGCCGCCCAGCCCGCGCTTGCTGGTATAAGCTGCGCGCTTCTTGGGGTCCTCGACGATGGAGGCCCAGGCCGCAACCGGCGTGCGCAGGACGCGCGCCTCGCGCCAGAGCTTGAGCAGACGCGAGCGCACCAGCGGATATTTCACGCGGTTGCCGGAATACAGATACCAGGAATAGCTGGCACCGCGCGAACAGCCGCGCGGCTCGTGGTTCGGCAGCTCGGGCCGCGTGCGCGGATAGTCGGTCTGCTGGGTCTCCCAGGTGACGATGCCGCCCTTGACGTAGATCTTCCACGAACAGGAGCCGGTGCAATTGGCGCCATGCGTGGAGCGCACGATCTTGTCGTGCTGCCAGCGCTTGCGATAGCCATCCTCCCAGCGCCGGTCCTCGCGCGTGATGATGCCGTGGCCGTCCGAAAAATCGTCGACGACGCGATTGAAGAAGGTCAGCCGGTCGAGAAAGTGACTCATGATCGTGCCTTTCACTGAGCGGGTTGAGCGGCGGCGGACAGCCCACGGCCGCGTTCCACCTCATGCAGCAGACCGCCACGCCGCGTGTACCAGAACCAGGTGGCCGCAACGCAGGTGACGTAGAAGACGAGGAAGCCCCACAGCGCCATCTCGGGACCGCCGGTTATGGCAATCGCGGTGCCGTAGCTCTTGGGGATGAAGAAGGCGCCATAGGCTGCAACCGCCGAGGTGAAGCCGATGATGGCCGCCGATTCCATGTCGGCGCGCCGCGCGCGCTCGGCCGGATTCAAATCCGGCTCGAGCCGCGGCATCTCGGCACGCATGATCGCCGGGATCATCTGGAAGGTCGACGCATTGCCCACCCCCGTTGCGAAGAACAGAACCATGAACATCGCGAAGAAGCCGGCAAAAGCGTGCGGCTGGTCCTTGATGCCGAGGAAGTAGAGCACGCCGCCCACCGCCGCGATCATCAGGACGAAGACCCAGAAGGTCACGCGGCCGCCGCCATACTTGTCGGAGAGCCAGCCGGTCGCGGATCGCGAGATCGCGCCGACGAGCGGACCGAGGAAGACCAGCTTCAGCGAATCGACGTCCGGGAACTGGGTCTTGGCAAGCAGCGGGAAGCCAGCGGAATAGCCGATGAAGGAGCCGAAAGTGCCGGTATAGAGCCAGCACATGACCCAGTTATGCTTGCGCTGGAAGATCACCGCCTGGTCGGCGAAGGACGCCTTCATGGCGGCGATGTCGTTCATGCCGAACCAGGCCGCGGTGGCCGAGATCGCGATGAACGGCACCCATACGAAGCCGGCATTCTGCAGCCAGAGCTTGGTCGCGCCGCCCGCCTCCACCGCGTTTTGCGGATCGCCGCCGAGCCAGCCGAACACGCCGGCGGTGATCACCAGCGGAATTACGAATTGCACCACGCTGACGCCGAGATTGCCGAGGCCGGCATTGAGCGCCAGCGCATTGCCCTTCTCCGATTTCGGGAAGAAGAAGCTGATATTGGCCATCGAAGAGGCGAAGTTGCCGCCGCCGAACCCGCACAGCACCGCGAGTGCGAGGAAGATGATGTACGGCGTATCGACATTCTGCACGGCGAGGCCGATCCCGACCGCTGGGATCATCAGCGACCAGGTCGCGATCGACGTCCATAGCCGTCCGCCGAAGATCGGCGGCATGAAGGAATAGAAAATGCGCAGCGTCGCCCCCGACAGGCCGGGCATCGCCGCCAGCCAGAACAACTGGTCGGTCGAGAACTTGAAACCGACCGCCGGCAGCTTGGCGACGACGACCGACCAGACCATCCACACCGCAAAGGCGAGCAGCAGCGCCGGGATCGAGATCCAGAGATTGCGCCGCGCGATCGCGCGCCCGGTCTCCTCCCAGAACACCTTGTCCTCCGGACGCCAGTCCTCGATGATCGCCGGCCCGAGTTTGCCGACATGCTTCTCGTCGTGGATCGGCTCCATCTCGGGGAGCTCGGGCAGCTTGCGCAATTGCGGCTCATGTACCTCGCTCTCCATGCGCCGGACCGCCAAATGCATCCAGTACAGGGCGATTGCCGAGATCAGGAACAGCAGCATGAAGCAGCTGGTCCAGATGCCGGTCAGATCGTTGAGCGCGCCGAATGCGATCGGCAGCACGAAGCCGCCGAGACCGCCGATCATGCCGAC
>JAEWCJ010000011.1 GCA_023390695.1 Pseudomonadota bacterium
ATTTATCGATCCATTCTTTCGGCGCTTGATGCGGCGCGTGCGTTGCGGGCGGCGCGACATACAGGAAAAAGGGACGTTCCGGATCGATCGCCTTGACTTTGTCCAGCCAGGCGATCGACTTGTCGGCTATATCGGTCGAGATGTGATAGTTCGGGTCGCTGGAACGCGGGACGCGCTGATGGTTCTCGTAGAGGATCGGTTCAAACTGTCCGGTGTCTCCGGTGTTGTGGCCGTAGAAATAGTCGAATCCCAGACCGGACGCCCATCGGTCGAACGGCCCGATCTCGCTGGTCTCCCAGGGCGGCGTATTGTGGTTCTTGCCGAGCCAGGCGGTGGCGTAGCCGTTCTGACGCAGCACTTCCGCGACGGTGCCGGCGCTGCGCGGAATGATGCCGGTATATCCGTCATAGCCGATCGATAATTCCTGAATAATGCCGGTGCTGACGCTGTGATGGTTGCGCCCGGTGAGCAGGGCCGCACGTGTCGGTGAGCATAGCGCGGTGGTATGGAAGCGGTTGTAGCGCAGCCCGTTTGCCGCGAGCCTCTCCATGTTGGGTGACGGAACGCCGCCGCCGAACGCGCTGAATTGTCCGAAGCCGACATCGTCGAGCAGGATCAACACGATGTTGGGCGCGCCCTTGGGTGGACGAACCATTTTCGGAAATGTCGGCGCATCCGAGTCCTGCTGGGTGCGGCCGACCTGGCCTTGAAAGCGGAAATCGGGTCGCGGCAGGGTCTCCTGCGCAAGCGTGGCGGCGGGTAGAACAAGTGCAAGCGCGGCGACGCCGGCGCGGGCGAGAAATCGGCTCCGGGACGTCTTTGTGTGCAGCTGCATCACACGGCCCTTTCACGTTTCACGTATCGCAACCCGACACGGTGCGCCTGCAGCAGATGCAAATGGACTGGCGTCAACGCACCGTGCGGCACCTGTTCCTGTCGAGTACCGCCCCGAATGCGAACCCTGTCGGGGTGCCTTTGCAGGGAGCGTCAATTGCTCTTAGCGTCGGTGTTCGGATGTGGCGAATGCTCGGGTTTCGACGTGTCGGCACCGGGGTTGCAGACCCGGTGTCTTGAACCGAGAGCAATTTCATCGCTGGCGTCGCGAACGTTCCAGCTTAAACATTCTGCCCGAATTGAGACAAGCTTGTGTCTCGCGGCCGGTCTCAATGGGCGTAGTTTCGGAGACTCCGGGACTGTGACCCGTCCGTCGCCCATTCGCCACACCGGGCTGGAAATGCCTGCGGCGCAGTAAGTTCTCGTTAACCAACGGGGGGCCTAATGCGTTATGGATAAAAGCGGGAGGGCGACTCGTGGCCAGCCGCTGGGCTTTTTTCACTCTCTGCATTGCCGTTCTGGCTGCCGCCTTGGCCGGATCGGCGACGCTCGCGCGCGCCCAGGTCCCGGATTCACTGCCAATCGCGACAGATGCCCGTCTCGCCGGTGACGATAAAGAAACCCGGCTGATCGTGGACCTGACCCGCAAGCTCGATGTGCGGGCCTTCACACTGTCCAACCCCTATCGCGTGATCGTCGATCTGCCGCAGACCGTTTTCCAGCTGCCGGCGAAAGCGAGCGAGGGCGGGCGGGGCCTGATCAAGGCCTTCCGCTACGGCCTGGTCATGGCCGGCGGCTCCCGCATCGTGGTCGATGTCACCAAGCCGGTGCGGGTCAACCGCGCCTTTGTGCTTGAGCCGAGGGATGGCCAGCCGGCGCGGCTGGTGCTGGATCTCGCGGCCACCGATCGCGAGACCTTCATGCGCAACATGGCCCAACAGGCCAAGGCGGCGCCGCTGCCCGATCTGCGCAGGGCGGAGGTCCCGGAGAAGCCCTCGGGCGATCCGCGTCCCCTGATCGTGATCGATCCCGGCCATGGCGGTCCCGATACCGGCGCCAAGGTCGCCGGCGGCGAGATCATGGAAAAGAACATGGTGCTCGATTTCAGCATGACGCTGCGCGACCAGCTGGAAAAGAGCGGCAAATACCGGGTGGTGCTGACCCGTACCGACGACACCTTCATCCCGCTGGCGGAACGGGTGAAGATCGCGCGCCAGCGCCAGGCCGCGCTCTTTATATCCGTCCATGCCGACTCGCTGCCCAAGGCGGAGGGCGATGCCCAAGGGGCGACCGTCTATACGCTGTCGGAAAAGGCCTCCGATTCCGAGGCCGCCAAGCTGGCGGAAGCGGAAAACCGCTCTGACGTGGTCGCTGGTATCGACCTGTCGCGGGAGCCGGGGGACGTCGCCGACATCCTCGTCGATCTGGCCCAGCGCGAGACCAAGGGCTTTTCCCAGCAATTCGCCCGTACCCTAGTCGGCGAGATGAAATCCGCGATGCGGCTGCACAAGAAGCCTCTGAAATCGGCAAGTTTTGTTGTGCTCAAGGCGCCGGACGTGCCTTCGGTCCTGGTGGAACTCGGCTATATGACCAACAAGCACGACCTGAAATTGCTGATGTCGGAGGGCTGGCGGTTGAAGGCGGCGCAAAGCATGGTACAGGCCGTGGATTCGTTCTTCCGGACCCAGGTGGCGGGGACGGATGTGGCGCCGACGCGGCGGTAGGACGGTGGTAAGGGGGCCCGCAAAGCCTCAGTTTGACCATAAAATCACGCGACGAGGAGGCTTCGGCGCGTGCAGCTTTTTTGCTGACAGAGACGGGTTCACAAGGGGATGCGGCGGGGCGATCTCCCGCCAAAGCGGTCTTAGCTTATGAAATTGATGCTGCGCTTTTTCGGGTTTCTGTTTGCCGTAGGCACGATCCTGTTCCTCGTCGGCGTGGCCGGCGTGGCCGGGCTGATGTGGCATTACTCGAAGGACCTGCCGGATTATTCGCAGTTGCAGGATTACGAGCCGCCGGTCATGACCCGCGTGCATGCGGGTGACGGGGCGCTGGTCGCCGAATATGCGCGCGAGCGGCGTCTGTATCTGCCGATCCAGGCGGTGCCGAAACTCGTGATCAACGCCTTCCTCTCGGCCGAGGATAAGAATTTCTACGAGCATGGCGGGCTCGATTTCAACGGCATTGCCCGCGCCGGCATCCTCTATCTGCAGAATATCGGCACCAGCCGCCGCCCCCAGGGCGCCTCGCCGATCACCCAGCAGGTCGCCAAAAACTTCCTTTTGACCAATGAGTTGTCCTTCACGCGCAAAATCAAGGAAGCGCTGCTCGCGATGAAGATCGAGCGCACCTACACGAAGGACAAGATTCTCGAGCTCTATCTCAACGAAATCTATCTCGGCTTTTCCGCCTATGGCGTCGCCGCCGCCTCGCTTCTGTATTTCGACAAGTCGGTGCACGAACTGACGGTGCCGGAAGCGGCGTATCTCGCCGCGCTTCCGAAAGCGCCGACCTACCTGCATCCGTTCCGTCAACGTGAGCGCGCCATCGAGCGGCGCAATTACGTCATCGATCGCATGGTCGAGAATGGCCACGTGAAGGCGTCTGACGGCGAGAAATACAAGAAGGAACCGCTCAGCGTCACGGCGCGTCCGACCGGCGCGCATATCTTCGCCGCCGAGTATTTCGCCGAGGAAGTGCGCCGCGAGATCTACGAGCGCTATGGCGAGAAGAAGCTCTATGAAGGCGGGTTGTCGGTCCGCACGACGCTCGATCCCAAGATGCAGATCGTGGCGCGCAAGGTGCTCGCCGACGGGATGACGAAATACGACGAGAACCAGGGCTATCGCGGTCCGGTGCAGAAGCTCGATATTTCGGGCGACTGGGGTGTCAAGCTCGCCGATGTGAAGGCCCTGAACGATATCGGCTGGCGGCTCGCGGTTGTTCTGGAGACCTCCGACCAGTCGGCGCGCATCGGCTTCCAGCCGTCGCGGGAGCCGGGTGGGGCGGTGGTGAAAGCACGCCAGGTCGGCCTGATCGGTATCGACGGCGTGAAATGGGCGAAGGCTGCGAGCGGCCCGACGCGGGGCAAGACGCCGACCAAGGTCAGTCAGGTGCTGGAGCCCGGCGACGTCATTTACGTCGAGCCGCTTCTCGGCAAGGACGGCAAGCCGGTCGACGAGAACCAGTATCGCTTGCGCCAGATTCCGGAAGTGTCCGGCGCGATCACGGTGATGGATCCCTATACCGGTCGTGTGCTGGCCATGGTCGGCGGCTTCTCCTTCGATCTAAGCC
>JAEWCJ010000018.1 GCA_023390695.1 Pseudomonadota bacterium
CCTTATCAGTCCTTCGTGCGCCCGCAATGGGTCGGCCGCACCTACAGCGACTACGATCACTTGGCCCGGGTAAAGGAATGGTCCGCATCGGGCGGTGAAAGCGACGGAGGCGAGGAATGAGCGCTCCGCGCACGATTCCCGAGAGCGTCATTGCCGAGCAACTCAAGGCGTCCGATCCGGATGTTTCGGCCTGGGTGAGCGCCAATGCCGGTTCGGGCAAGACCCACGTGCTGACCCAGCGCGTGATCAGCCTGCTGCTCAGGGGCGAAGATCCTGCCAAGATCCTCTGCATCACCTTCACCAAAGCGGCGGCCGCGAATATGGCGGCGCGCGTGTTCGATACGCTGGCGGAATGGACCACACTCGACGATGCCGCCCTCGACAAGAAGCTGAAGGCCATCGGCTTCACATCCGGCCCGGCGATACGCGCCCGCGCGCGGCGGCTGTTCGCGCTTGCGCTGGAAACGCCGGGCGGCCTGAAAGTGCAGACCATCCACGCCTTCTGCACACGACTCCTGCACCAGTTTCCGTTTGAGGCCGACGTCGCCGCACGGTTTGCCGTGCTCGACGAGGCCACCGAGCATCAATTGCTGGAAAAGCTGACTCTCGACGTGATGCTGGAAGGCGCGGCGCAACGCAGCGGCGCACTTGGCCGTGCGCTGCAGACCGCCATCGCCGCAGCCGCGGACCAGACGCTGCATGACGTGATCCGGGAGACGATCGGCCAGCGCGACCGCATCCTGCAATGGGTGACACAGGCCGGTTCGCTCGATCTGGCGACGGAACAATTGTCATATACGCTGGGTGTCGATCCGGCGGAGACGATCGAGGATATCGACGAGCGGATTCACTCCGAATCCCTGTTCTCTCCTCAAGACTGGCCGGATGCAGCGTCCGTGCTGGGGCAAGGTTCGAAAACCGATTGCGACCAGGCGGCATTATTCGCCAGTCTCGCCAATATATCCGGCGCCGAACGTCGCGACGTGTTGCTGTCGATCTTTCTGACCAAGGAGAAATCACCCCGCACGCGGCTCGCGACCAAGAAGATCGTCGAAGCCAATCCCGCTTTCGTGGAAAAGCTTCTTGCCGAGCAGCAGCGCATCTGTGCCTTGCTGGATCGGCAGAATGCCGCGATCTGCCGCGACAAGACCCGAGCCCTCCTCACCATCGCCTACGAGATCATCAAACGCTATCGCACCGAGAAGGACCGCCGCGGCCTGCTCGACTATGACGACCTGATCGAAAAGACGCTTGCGCTGTTCCGGAAGACGTCGGCCGCATGGGTGCTGTTCAAGCTCGATCTCGGCGTCAATCACGTGCTGATCGACGAGGCGCAGGACACCAGCCCCAAGCAATGGGAGATCATCTCCACATTGGTCAGCGAATTCACCGCCGGCGCCGGCGCGCGCCCGATCAAACGCACGCTGTTCGCTGTCGGCGACGACAAGCAGTCGATCTTTTCGTTCCAGGGCGCTGCACCGGAGAAATTCGCCGGCATGCAGCGAAGCTTCGGCCGCGATTTCAAAGCCGCCGACCTGGAAATGCGCGCAGTCAAATTGCAGACCTCCTTCCGCTCCGGCGAAGTCGTGCTGAAAGCGGTCGATCAGGTCTTTGCGCATCAGACGATCTACAAGAGCCTCACGTCCGACGACGCCGGCATCCCGCCCCATATCGCATTGCCCGACACCGCGCCCGGCTGTGTCGACATCTGGCCCCTGGTCAATCCGGATGCCAGGGGAAAGCCGGCAGGCTGGGACGCGCCATTCGACACGCAGACCGAGACCAGCCCGCAGATCCGTCTCGCACGCCGGATCGCACGCAATGTCCAGCTCTGGACGGCGGCCGGCACCAAACCAGGCGACATCCTCATTCTGGTACGGCAGCGCGGCTCCCTGTTCGAAACGATCATCCGCGCGCTCAAGAGCGCACATATTCCGGTCGCCGGCGCCGACCGGCTCGTGCTGACCGAACATATCGCGGTGATGGATCTGATCGTGCTTGCCGACGCGCTGCTGCTGCCGGAAAACGATCTGGCGCTGGCGACGGCGTTGAAAAGCCCGCTGTTCGGATTCAATGACGACGATCTGTTCAAGATCGCCTGGGATCGCGGACAGAAGTCATTGCGGACGTCGCTCATCGGACGTTCCGCGCAGGACAGCAAGTTTGCATCCGCGGCGCATATGATCGAGCGCCTCACCGACGAAGCCCGGCGCACCAGTCCCTTCACCTTCTATGCACAACTGCTTGGTCCGGGTGGAGGGCGGCGCAAATTCCTGTCGCGGCTGGGACCGGAAGCCAACGACGCGCTGGACGAGTTTCTCAATCTCGCGCTCGACTATGAACGCCGGGAAACGCCTTCGCTGCAGGGCTTCGTTGCGTGGCTGCGCGCCGCGCAAACAGAGGTGAAGCGCGACATGGAGCAAGGCCGCGACGAAGTCCGTGTCATGACCGTGCATGGCGCAAAGGGACTTGAAGCGCCGATCGTGTTTCTCGCCGATACGACGACGAGGCCGACCGGATATCACCCGCCGCGGCTGATCCCTCTCGCCTTGAACGGACATGAAACGGAGGCCTTGGTATGGGCCGGGAGCAAGACGACCGATCCCGGCGCTGTCGCGGACGCACGCAAATCCGTCTTGCAGGCGAGTGAAAACGAGTATCGCCGGCTGCTCTACGTCGCCATGACGAGAGCGCGCCAACGCCTCATCATCTGCGGCGTTGGGGGCCGTCCCAAGCAGGATGGCACGGTATCGATCCCCGACGGATGCTGGTATCGGCTTGTCGAAGAGGCGCTGGTCACCGCGGACCAGTCGCAGAGCGCGGAAGTCGAAGCCGAGGACGGTGACGGCAAAATCTGGCGCTATCTGAAGTCGCAACCGCTGCGGACCCATGCCACGGCAGCGCGCAGCGAACCTGCAGCCAACTCGCTGCCGGAATGGCTCACCCACGACGCGGCCCCCGAACCGCAGCGCCAAGTCCCCCTGGCTCCCTCCGACGCGTGGGATGAAGATGGAAACGGCGCAGCGACCTCTTCCGGCCTCGCACGCAAGAAAGCCATCCGGCGCGGAACGATCGTTCATCGCCTGATGCAATCACTGCCGGGCATTCCCGCAAGTCGGCGCGGCGAAACGGCCCACGCCTATCTTGAACGTGCACGCCGCGCCGATTTCGACGATGCCGAGATTGCAGAGATGCTGAGCAAGGTCGAGGCGATTCTGAACGATCCGCGCTTTGCGCCGCTCTTCGCGTCCGGCAGCCGCGCGGAAGTTCCGATCATCGGCCGCATCCCCCGAACCGGCCGGCCATCATGGTCTGTCTCCGGTCAGGTAGACCGGCTGGTTGTCATGCCAGATTCCATCCTGGTCGCCGATTACAAGACCAATCATGCGCCGCCACGCAGCCTGGAGGAGGCCGTTGCCGCATATCCCAACTATGTCCGCCAGCTTGCGCTTTACCGAGCCCTGCTAACGGCCGTCTATCCGGGACGGGCCGTTCACGCGGCGATCGTGTGGACGGAAACCCCGGATTTGATGGAGATTCCGGGCCATGCGCTGGATGCAGCACTCACCTCACTGTGACGCCGCCTTGACCCTGCGCGGGGGCATCCATAGGTTCCCGGTCCGAAGAAACCGACTATTGCCCGATTCGAGAGGTGCCATATGGCCGTTGGAAAAGTGACAGACGCCGATTTTGAGAACGAGGTTCTGAAGGCCAGTGGCCCGGTCGTGGTCGATTTCTGGGCCGAATGGTGCGGCCCGTGCCGCATGATTGCGCCGGCCCTCGAGGAAATTCAGGGCGCCATGGGGGAAAAGGTCAAGATCGTCAAACTCAACGTGGACGAAAATCCTGCGGTCGCCCAGAAATATGGGATCATGTCGATCCCGACATTGATGATCTTCAAGAACGGCGAACTGGCCTCACGCCAGGTGGGCGCAGCCCCGAAGGCCAAGCTGGAGCAGTGGATCACGGCGTCGGTGTAAGCCAGCGCCCTTTTTACGAAAAGCGGCCGGCACTTCG
>JAEWCJ010000061.1 GCA_023390695.1 Pseudomonadota bacterium
GACCAGACAGGCGCCGGCGCGCGTTTTGGCGGCGGCTTCGACGAACTGGCCCTTTTCGAGGAAGGACAGATCACGCGGCCCGGCCCGGTCGAGCGGCGCGACATTGGTGATGATGCGATCCGGCGATGCCCCTTCTTTCAGAGACGCGCCGGTCAGGGCTGCGATCTCGCCGATCGTCAGCCCTGCCTTTGCCTTGAAGAATTGCGGCTCCGTCATGCCACTCTGCCGTGGCCGTGAGTGGCCCGTCCGTAAGAGGAAATCAGAAGCGGGTGCCGCCGCCGAACCGGAATTCCTGAACGATATCGTAGTTCTGCTTCATGACCGGGATGGCGTAGTCGAAGCGGAGCGGGCCGAACGGCGAATCCCAGATCAGACCGGCACCGACCGAGGCGCGCACGGCGTTCTCGTCGACATAGGTCATCTGCTCGGTCAGCCCGTTCGCCGTGAATGAGGTCGGCCCTTTGTAATTCCACACCGAACCCGCGTCCGCGAACACGGCCGCCCGGATCCCGACATCCTTCGGGATGAAGTAGAGCGGGATCTGGAACTCGAGCGAAGCGCCCCAATAGGTCGTGCCGCCGAGCGCGTCCTGCGAGGTGTAGGGCGTCGAATTCAGAGAATACGCAGTCATATCGCGCGGACCAATACCGTTGGAGCGGAAGCCACGCACCAGGTTTGGCCCCATCTGGAAGTTGTCGAGAAAGCGCAGATCCTTGCCGCCCCAGCCGGCGATGTGGCCGCCCTGCAGCCGCAGCACGCCGACGATGTCCGGGAATACTTCCTGATAGAAGCGCGCATCGGCGGTGCTGCGGATGAAGTTCACGTCGCCGCCGAGACCGGCGATGTCCTGCTTGAACTCGGCGCGGACGCCCTGGGTCGGGTTCTTGTTGTTGTCGAGCGTGTTGTAGATGAAGCTGTAGCCCGCCATCGAGGTCAGGGTCGCACCCTGCAGCAGGCCGACACGCACCGGCAGCGACGGGATGATGATACCAGTACCCAGTGTGCCAGTATTGTAGTCGCAGTTGGCTGGATTATACGGCACTTCCGTCAAACACTGGCTCACGTTCTCGAGCTTGATCTCCTGCTCATAGGCCGAGTAGCGGACCTGGAAGGTCAGGTCTTCGCGCAGCTCGAAGCCGAGACGCACGGCGCCGCCGATATTGCGGGTGTTGTACGACGTATACTGGTTGTCGGTGGTTTCCTTGGCGAACACGTCGAGGCCGAGTGCCATGCGATAGCCGAGGAAATACGGCTCGACGAAGCCGACCTCGAAGCCCTTGGCGCGCTGGCCGTACTGCACCGAAGCCCGCACATACTGGCCGCGGCCCAGCAGGTTGCGCTCGCCGACCGAGACTTCACCCAGCCAGCCGTCGGCGGTCGAGTAACCGCCCATGATCGCGAATTCGCCGGTCGATTGTTCTTCGACATCGACATTCAGCACGATGCGGTCGGGCGCCGAGCCCGGCTCATTGGTGATGCGGACGGTCTTGAAGTAGTTCAGGTTCTTCAGGCGGCGCTCGGCGCGGTCAACCAGCGCGCGGTTATAGGCGTCGCCTTCCGCGATATCGAATTCGCGGCGAATGACATAGTCGCGCGTCCGCGTATTGCCGCGGATATTGATGCGCTCGATATACGCGCGCGAGCCCTCGTCCACGACGAACGCGACGTTGATCAGCCGCCGCTCGAAGTCGCGGTCGCCGCGCGGACGCACCGATGCGAAGGGGTAGCCGCGCCGGGCAAGCTGGATCGAGATGTCCTCGATGGTCTTCTCGACGGCCTCGGCGTTGTAGACCGCGCCCGACTTGGTCTTGAGGTTGGACCTGACCTCGTTGGCATCGACCGCGCGCACGTTCGACAGCACCTCGATCGCGCCGAATCGGTACTGGTCGCCCTCTTCGATGGTGAAGGTGACGATGAAGCCTTTCTGGCCAGGGTCGTATTCGCCGATCGCAGACACAATGCGCACATCGGCGAAGCCATGCTTCAGGTAGAAGCGGCGCAGCAGGTCGCGGTCAGCTTCCATCCGGTCCGGGTCGTAGATGTCGGAATTCTTCAGGAAGCTGAGCAGATTGCTCTCGGTCGTCTTGATGACGTCCTTGAGCCGGAAATCGGAATAGGCGCGGTTGCCGACAAAACGGATCTTCTTGACGCCGGTCTTGTCGCCCTCGCGGATCTCGAACACGAGATCGACGCGGTTGTTGGGCAGTTCGATGATTTTCGGCGTCACCGAGACGTCGAAGCGGCCGTTGCGGCGGTAGGTCTCAACGATGCGCTGCACGTCGCTCTGCACCACCGGGCGCGACAGCGCTCCGCGCGGCTTCGACTGGATTTCACCCAGAAGCTGCTCGTCCTTGGCGCGCTTGTTGCCCTCGAAGGCGATGCGGTTGATGACCGCGTTCTCGACCACGGTGACCACGATGCGTCCGCCGGGCTGGCGGATCTGCACGTCCTGGAACAGGCCGGTGGCGTAGAGCGCCTTCAGGGCGCTGTCGATTTCGACAGGTCCGATGCGGCCGCCGGGGCCGGGCTGGAAATACGAGCGGATGGTATCCGCTTCCACGCGGCGGTTACCTTCGACCGCAATCGCCTGCGCATATGCCACGTCGGCGGTCACCACCGCGGTGGCGACACCCAAAACGCTACCTGTGAGGAGAAAGGCCGCCAAGCCCAGTCCCCGGATCACTCGGGCAATTCCCATTCCCACGCGCCCTATACCCCGCCCTCTATCGAACGCCGAATCGTTAAAAAAGCCTCTAACGGCCTCTTGTTCTTACAGGCTTTGTCGCAGCTTGCAACCAAATAGGCTGCCACATTCCCCTGCCTGCTCAACAAGTTGCCCACCAGCAACAGATCAGGAACCGCCTCCTTTAAGGAAATGCATAATGTCGTTTCGGGTGGCGAAAATCATCAGGGCCGCCACCAGCACCAATCCGATGCGGAAACCGATCTCCTGGCTGCGCTCGGACAAGGGCCGGCGCCGCACCGCCTCGATCAGATAAAACAGAAGGTGGCCGCCATCGAGCAGCGGAATCGGGAACAGGTTCAGCAGGCCGATCGAGACCGAGAGCACCGCCGCCAGGTTCATCAGGGCGACGAATCCAAGGGTTGCCACCTGTCCGGAGACCTGTGCGATCCGCAACGGCCCGCCGAGTTGGTCGGCGGCTTCGCGGCCCACAATCACCCCGCCCAGATAGGACATGGTGCGTTCGACGACGAACCAGGTTTCCTCAGCCCCCTCCACTAGGGCCTTGAGCGGACCGGATTTCTCCAGCTTGACGCCGTCCGGATCGAGGGCACGGCTGATGCCGAGCACGCCGAGGCGATGCACATTGCCGAAATTGTCCTTCACCTCGCGCAGGGCCGGAGTCGCCTGCAGGATCAGCCGCATACCGTTGCGGTCGACCCCGATCTCGAGCGGCTGCCCGGCGCTGACGCTGACCACCCGCTGCATGTCGGAAAAGGTCGCGATGGGACGGCCATTGATGGTGGTGATCACGTCTCCGGCCAGAAAGCCGGCGGCGGCGGCGGCACTGTCCGGCTGCACCGAGTCGACACGGGCGGTCGTGGATTGCCGGCCATGCAGCATGAAGATGCCGGCGAAGATCGCGATCGCCAGAAGGAAATTGGCAATCGGGCCGGCAGCGACGATGGCCGCGCGCTTGGCCACGCTTTGGTGGTGGAAGCTCTCCTTGCGCTCGTTCGGCGACATCGCCGCGACCGCCTCCTGGTCGGGGGCGCTGGCGGCGTTCTCGTCGCCGAAGAATTTCACATAGCCGCCGAGCGGAATGGCGGAGATTTTCCAGCGGGTGCCGTGGCGGTCATTGAAGCCGACGATTTCCGGGCCGAAGCCGACCGAAAAGGTGAGCACCCTCACCCCGCACCACCGCGCCACCAGGAAATGGCCGAGCTCGTGGAACAACACCACGATGGTGAGGACGAACAGGAACGGGATCAGATAGCCGGTGACACCACCGCCCAGCACACTGAGGGGAGAGAGAAGATCGAAACTCATGGACGTCACATCCTCAGGCTGGCGGCGGATTAGGATGCCTTAGCCGCGATTTCTGGCAAGAGATCGGCGGCAAGACTTCT
>JAEWCJ010000081.1 GCA_023390695.1 Pseudomonadota bacterium
AGAAGGAGAAAGCACCTACCTTGACCAAAACCTGAGACCCGAACCATACATGAAGGCGGGTCACTTCTCGGCGAAAATCCCGGGTCAGCTCTCAGCGGAAATCAACAGTCAGGGCCCGCAGCGTGAAGGGATTGCGTTACAATCTGCCGCCGAGCAAGCCCAGTGCCGTGGCAATGCTCCAGACAGGGAACAGACCGGTCGGTTTGTACATCGTGCCGCTATCGGTCGAGGACGGATACGAAGACGCGTTGAACGAGATGATCTCGACGCGGCCGGATATTGATGCCTGGATCTGGAGGATCTCGGATGGCGAGATGCCGCAATTGCCGTTCTAGTTGCATGGCAATCCGCGGACACGAGCCTCGCGGACCAAACAAGCATTGGGAGTTGTTGAAGCGTGAGCCGAAAAAGCGCCGGCATCTTGCCATTCAAGGTCCAGGCCGGAGTGGTGCAAGTGCTTCTCGTGCATCCTGGCGGACCGTTCTGGCGAAAGCGGGATGACGGCACCTGGTCCGTCGCGAAGGGGGAATATGGAGACGGCGAGCAGGCCGAAACCGCAGCCCGTCGCGAATTCGCCGAGGAGACCGGATGGAATGTCAGCGGCACTTTGATGTCGCTCGGAGAAATCCGGCAAGCTGGAGGAAAATACGTCACCGCTTTCGCGCTGGAAGCCGACTTCGATCCGGGAACCTTGCGCAGCAATCTCTTCGAGATCGAATGGCCACTAGGCAGTGGCCGCATGGAATCCTTTCCGGAGGTTGATCGGGCAGAGTGGTTCAATCTCGTTGAAGCGCGCGGAAAACTGCTTGCCGGTCAGCGGATTTTCATCGACAGGCTGTTACAGCTCCTCTGACACCCGGGTTCGCGTCAGACGGCCGTAACGCGGTGATCTGTTGCCAGGCACATGGATCCGTTTTGACCGGTGTCAACGACGGAGCCCCGGTTGAGTAAGAGAGTCCCGCGTTCGAGGCTTTCGGAGGAAGCAAACGGTGACGATCCGCAATCTGGTCCATGCCTTCGAGCCAAAATCGCTTGCTCTCATCGGTGCGTCGAGCAGAATGGGTTCGGTCGGAGCGGTTGTGCTCGACAATATCCTGAAAGGCGGGTTTGAAGGCGACATCTGGCCGGTTAACCCGAAGTATACGGAGTTGCGCTGCCGCCGCTGCCACGCCTCCGTGAGCGACATTCCCGGAATACCGGATCTTGCGATCCTGATGACGCCCGCCGACACCATACCGGACCTCATCGGCGAGCTTGGAAGCAAAGGAACGCGCGCGGCGGTCGTCCTCACGGCCGGCCTGACCCGAGAGAACGGCCTCAGGCAGAAAATGCTCGATGCGGCCCGGCCTCATCTCTTGCGGATCATCGGTCCGAACAGCATCGGGTTGATGGTGCCGCCCGCAAAACTCAACGCCGGCTTCTTCCACATGGCGGCCCTGTCCGGCGATATTGCCCTCCTCTCCCAATCGGGCGCCATTGCGGCCTCGCTGATCGACTGGGCAGCGGCAAACGGCGTTGGTTTTTCGCAGGTCGTCTCGCTTGGGGACATGGCCGACGTCGATGTGGGAGACTGCCTCGACATGCTGGCCGGCGATAACAGGACCCGAGCAATCGTTCTCTACCTGGAGTCCATATCCAACCCTCGAAAATTTATGTCGGCTGCACGGGCGGCTTCCCGTGTCAAACCGGTCATAGCCATCAAACCAGGGCGGCATGCAGAAGCCGCCAAGGCAGCGGCCACGCATACGGGAGCACTTTCGGGCGTAGATCGGGTGGTGGACGCGGTCCTTCGCCGGGCCGGCATCCTGCGGATAGAAGATCTTGCCGAACTGTTCGATGCCACGGAGACCATTGCCCGGTTTGCGCCGCTGGAGCGCGCGCGAGTCGGCATCGTTACGAACGGGGGCGGCGCCGGCGTGCTGGCGGTCGACCGGCTGATGGATTTCGGCTGCGAACTGGCGGTTCTGTCGCCCGACACGTTGGCTGCCCTGGATCGAACGATGTCAACCAACTGGTCCCGGGCAAATCCAGTCGATATTATCGGCGATGCTCCTCCAGATCGCTATCGCATGGCCGTAGAAGCCGTTGCCGCCGATCCGGGAGTGGACGTCCTCATCGTCATGAATTGTCCCACTGGTATGGCTTCCTCATTGGACGCAGCCGCCGCCGTGGCCTCGCTGGCGAAAGAAGGGACCGTACATGGCAAGCCCATTCTCTCCTGCTGGCTGGGTGAAGCAACCGCGGGCGCAGGCCGTCGGCTGCTGCAATCGGCCGGTATCGCGAGTTACGAGACGCCGGCCGCCGCTGGGGAGGCCGTCTCCTACTTGACCGATTGGTCGCAGGCCCAGAAGGCGCTTCAGCGAGTGCCGGCTGCCGCCGAAGAGTTGTCCACCGATCATGCGGTCGCTCTTGCCATCTTCCGGCAGGTCGCCTCGGAGAACCGCCGCATGCTAACTGAGCCGGAGGCCAAGGCCGTGGCCGCGGCATATGACATACCGGTGCCGGAAACCATCACGGCTCGTACCGCAGACGAGGTCGGGAAAGCGGCAAGCCGTCTTCTCAAGGGCACCGGGAAAGTCGCAGTCAAGCTGCTGTCGAAAACGATATCGCATAAATCCGATATCGGCGGCGTGGTCCTGAACATCGAGACCGCACATGCAGCGCGCGAAGCTGCGCGGAGAATCGAGCGGCGCCTTCATGAACAGGTGCCGGACGCATCTCTTGAAGGATTTGCTGTCCAGCCGATGATCGAACGCAAACAGGCGCAGGAATTGATCCTTGGCGTCAGCCGCGACGCAATGTTCGGGCCGGTTATCCTGTTCGGAGCGGGCGGTGTTGCCGTCGAGGTAATGGACGATACCGCCATCGCACTGCCCCCGCTCGACGACATCCTGGCCGGCGACCTGATCGGCCGCACGCGCATCGGCCGCCTGCTGGCAGGTTTTCGGGACCGCAAGCCCGCCGACCGCAAATCGCTCCTGCGTGCCCTTAACGGGCTATCGCGAATGATCATCGACTTTCCGTGCATCGTGGCGGCGGACATCAATCCGCTGCTGGCCGATAGCGACGGTGTGATCGCGCTCGATGCACGCATCGAGATAGACCCGGAAACCGTCGAGCAGCACGGCCCCAATCCGCAACTGGTTATCAGGCCCTATCCGGCCGAATTGGCTGGAGACGTCATGGTCGAGGATCGAACCTACCACATCCGGCCAATCCAGCCGGCAGATGCAGCACTCTATCCGGATTTCCTCGGCAAAACGACCCATGAGGACATGCGGCTTCGCTTCTTCGGCCTAGGCAAGGTATTTTCGGACAAGCTCCTCATCCGTCTCACGCAACTCGACTATGACCGCGAGATGGCCTTCGTGGCGCTGGATGGCCGGGACGGTCTGCGGCGTGGCAAGGCTGTCAAGCGATCCAGATCACAACGCTGCCGAATATGCGCTGCTTGTCCGCAGCGATCTTCAAGGTCATGGCCTTGGGTGGGCCATGCTGCATCGGCTTATCGACTATGCAAGGACGGACGGGCTAAAGCGGATCGAAGGCATCGTGCTCAGTGAAAACGTGGCTATGTTGAAGATGTGTCGCGAATTCGGCTTTCAATTGACCGCAGATCCCACCGACGCCCGTATAGTCAGGGCATCATTGGATCTTCTGAATGCGGCTGACGTCAACGATGCTTCCGGTATGCAAACGCAATCAGTGTGAAAGCAGGACTGGCATCAACAGGTCGCTCAAGATCCCCTCCGTCGCGCCGCCAAGGACGAAATCACGAATACGCGAATGGCCATATCCGCCCATGACGAGCAACTGTGCGCCTTTCTCGATCGCGGTCTGCTGCAGCGTCTCTGCGATGGGGCAGTCCTGTGCCTTTACCGGAACAGCCTCCGCCTGAAGGCCGCGCGCGGCCAGCACGCCGGCGAGCCGTTCGCCGGCGTCTTCCTCTTCGAGCGGCTTTTCGTCCAGCACGGTGATGACCGAGAGCTTTGATGCCCTTTGCAGGAACAGCCGCGCATCAGCCACTGCTCGCGCTGCTACGCGACTGCCATCCCAGGCGATGGCGACGTGTTCGAAAGAAGAAATCTCGAACAGTTCCGGCAGCAGGATCGTCGGTCTTCCCGAACCGAGGACGACAGCTTCGGCAGTCATGCGGGATGTCGCGTTCCCCGCTTCCCACCCCACAAGACTGAGATCGAAATACCGCGCTCTTGCCGCCGCGGCTTCCCCAAGCGTTGCGAGCGGGGCGGCGATGGCTTCAGTCGCGGTCTGCACACCGGCTGCCACGGCCTTTTCCTTGAGCGTGGTCAGCAGGTTTGAATAGCCCCGAGTTTCGTGGACGCCCTCGGGTTACATTTCCTGCTGCCGTTCGAACTCTACGGGTGACAGCATCCCGTTCCTGACGTGCTTGCGCTTCGGGTTGTAGAACATCTCGATGTAGTCG
>JAEWCJ010000092.1 GCA_023390695.1 Pseudomonadota bacterium
AGCACGGCGAATTCGCGGACCGCGCCTTCGGCCTGGCTGGAGGAGGTGCGCATCTTCAGCGGCCAGTTCGGCCAGGTGAGCGCCTTGTTCTCATGCTCCGGCGGCGCCGGCATGATTTCAAGCTGCGTCACCGACAGCGCGCCTTGCCGCAGCGAGGTGCCGATGCAGTCGGAGCCGGTGTCGCCGCCGCCGATCACGACCACATGCTTGCCGCCGGCGAGAATCTCCTTCACCCCGCCGAGCGGCTCGTTGCCGACGCGGCGATTCTGTTGCGGCAGGAAATCCATCGCAAAGTGGATGCCGTCGAGATCGCGGCCGGGGATCGGCAGATCGCGCGGCGCTTCCGCGCCGCCGGTGAGCGCCACGGCGTCGAACTCTTTCAGCAGCTTTTCCGCCGGCAGATTGCCGCCGACATGCGCACCGTAATGGAAGGTAACACCTTCACCCTGCATCTGCTCGATGCGGACGTCGATGATGCCCTTTTCCATCTTGAAGTCGGGAATGCCGTAGCGAAGCAGGCCGCCTGCCTTGGCGTATTTTTCGTAGACATGCACCTCATGTCCGGCGCGGGCGAGCTGCTGCGCGCAGGCAAGTCCGGCGGGACCGGCCCCGACCACGGCAACTTTCTTGCCGGTCTTTGCTGGCGCCAGAACCGGCTTGATCCAGCCGCTCTCGATCGCCTTGTCGGCGATGGCGCATTCGATCGACTTGATGGTGACCGGGTTGTCATCGATGTTGAGCGTACACGATGCCTCGCAGGGCGCAGGACACACGCGGCCGGTCACTTCCGGGAAATTGTTGGTCGAATGCAGATTGCGCGCGGCCTCTTCCCAATTTCCCTTGTAGACGAGATCGTTCCAGTCCGGGATCTGGTTGTTGACCGGGCAGCCCGGCGTGCCGGGGTCGACCGCGCCAGTGCCGTGGCAATAGGGAATGCCGCAATCCATGCAGCGCGCCGCCTGGTCGCGCAGCTCCTTTTCGGACAGCGGGATGACGAATTCACGCCAGGTTTTGACCCGCTCCTGCACCGGAGCGTAGTCGCGATCCTCACGTTCGATTTCGAGAAAGCCGGTGATCTTACCCATGACGATACTCAGGCACCCACGGCCAGTTTTGGTGTTTCTTCTTGCAATGCCGCAAGTTCCTTGAGTGCACGGCGATACTCCACCGGCATGACCTTGCGGAATTTGCCGCGGTAATTCGCCCAGTCGGCAAGGATGTCCTGCGCACGGGTCGAACCCGTGAAGCGGGCATGCTGGCCGATCAGGTAGCGCAGCCGTTCCGCGTCGAATTGCGTCATGTCGGTGAGAATCTCGATGCGGCCGCTGGTCTCGAGATCGTTGCGGTGATGATAAACCCGTTCATTGACCTCTTCCTCGGCCGGAACCGGTTCGAGTTCGATCATGGCGAGGTTGCAACGGCGTTCGAAGGTGCCGTCCTCATCCAGCACATAGGCGATGCCGCCCGACATGCCGGCGCCGAAATTGCGCCCGGTCGGACCGAGCACGACCACGATGCCGCCGGTCATGTATTCGCAGGCGTGATCGCCGGTCCCTTCAACCACGGCGGTGGCGCCGGAATTGCGCACGGCGAAACGCTCCCCGGCGACGCCGCGGAAATAGCACTCCCCGGAGATCGCGCCATACAGCACGGTGTTGCCGACGATGATCGATTCACCCGGCACGATGCCGCTATCGGCGGTCGGTTTCACGATGATGCGTCCGCCCGACAGGCCCTTGCCGACATAGTCGTTGGCTTCGCCATTGAGGTCGAAGGTAACGCCCTTCGCGAGCCAGGCCCCGAACGCCTGACCGGAGGTGCCGGTGAGCGTCACATGGATGGTGTCGTCCGGAAGCCCTTCATGGCCGTAACGCTTGGCGACTTCGCCCGACAACATGGCGCCGACCGAGCGGTTGATGCTCTGGATCTGCGTTTTGATCTTCACGGGCGCGCCGCGGTCGAGTGCCGGGGTCGCTTCCTGGATCAGCTTGCGGTCGAGAACGCCGCCCAGATTGTGATCCTGTTCCTCGCGGTGATAGATCGCGACGTCGTCGGGAGCGACCGGCTTGGTGAACAGCTTGGAGAAATCGAGGCCCTTGGCCTTCCAGTGTTCGATCGCCGCGCGCTGGTCGAGCATCTGCATCTGTCCGACCATCTCGTCGATCGTGCGGTAGCCCATCTCCGCCATCAATTCACGCACCTCTTCGGCGACGAAGAAGAAGTAGTTGATGACGTGCTCCGGCTGTCCGGTGAAGCGCTTGCGCAGCACCGGATCTTGGGTGGCGATGCCGACCGGGCAGGTGTTGAGATGGCACTTGCGCATCATGATGCAGCCGGCCGCGATCAGCGGGGCGGTAGCGAAGCCGAATTCATCGGCACCCAGCAGCGCGCCGATCACGACATCGCGGCCGGTGCGCAGCCCGCCGTCCACCTGCACCGCAATGCGGCCGCGCAGGCGATTGGCGACCAGCGTCTGGTGCGTCTCGGCGAGTCCGATCTCCCACGGCGAACCGGCATGTTTCAGCGAGGTGAGCGGGCTTGCGCCGGTGCCGCCCTCGTATCCGGAGATCGTCACGTGGTCGGCGCGCGCTTTCGATACGCCTGCGGCGACGGTGCCGACCCCGACCTCGGAGACGAGCTTCACCGACACGTCGCCTGACGGATTGACGTTCTTCAGGTCGTAGATGAGCTGCGCGAGGTCTTCGATCGAATAGATGTCGTGATGCGGCGGTGGCGAAATCAGGCCGACGCCCGGCGTCGAGTGGCGCACCTTGGCGATGGTCTTGTCGACCTTGTGTCCGGGCAATTGCCCGCCCTCGCCGGGCGTGGCGCCCTGTGCCATCTTGATCTGCATCATGTCGGAATTGACAAGGTATTCCGTCGTGACGCCGAAGCGGCCGGAAGCCACCTGCTTGATCGCCGAGCGCAGCGAATCGCCGTTCGGCAGCGGCTTGTAGCGGTCGGCTTCCTCGCCGCCTTCGCCGGTATTCGACTTGCCGCCGATCCGGTTCATCGCCAGCGCCAGCGTCGTGTGCGCTTCGCGCGAGATCGAGCCATAGGACATCGCGCCGGTCGAGAACCGCTTCACGATATCCTGCGCCGGTTCGACTTCCTCCAGCGGCACCTTCTTGCGGCCGTCTTCTTCCGCGCCCTTGATGCGGAAGAGGCCGCGGATGGTGACGAACTTCTCCGCCTGCTCGTTCAGAATTTTGGCGAAGGCGCGGTATTTTTCCTGCGAGTTGCCGCGCACCGCATGCTGCAGGGTCGCGACCGTCTGCGCGTTCCAGGCGTGATCCTCGCCGCGCGTGCGGAACTGATATTCACCGCCGACATCGAGCGCATTCTTGTAGATTTCGGCGTCGCCGAAGGCGTCGCGATGCCTGCGCACCGCCTCCTCGGCGATCTCCTTCAGGCCCACGCCCTCGATGCGGGTGGCGGTGCCGGTGAAGTAGGTGTTGACGAAATCCGCCTTCAGTCCGATCGCGTCGAAAATCTGCGCGCCGCAATAGGACTGGTAGGTCGAGATGCCCATCTTGGACATCACCTTCAAAAGCCCCTTGCCGACCGCCTTGATGTAGCGCTTGACGATTTCCTTCTCGTCGAGCTGCTGCGGCAACTGATCTTTCGCGGCGACCAGCGTCTCGAATGCGAGATACGGATTGATCGCCTCCGCGCCGTAGCCGGCAAGACAGGCGAAGTGGTGCACTTCGCGCGGTTCGCCGGATTCAACGACAAGGCCAACCGAGGTGCGCAGGCCCTCGCGGATCAGATGATGATGCACGGCCGCGCAGGCGAGCAGCGAAGGGATCGGAATCCTGTCGGCACCGGCCTCGCGATCGGACAGGATGATGATGTTGTAGCCGTCGCGGACAGCTTTTTCGGCGCTGGCCTTGAGCTGTTTCAGCGTCGGCTCGAGTCCGGCCGCGCCTTGATCGGCCTGGAAGGTGGCGTCGAGCGTGCAGGACTTGAACTGATTGTCGTTCATGTCCGAAATCGCGCGGATCTTTTCCAGGTCGGAATCGGTCAGAATCGGCTGGCGCACCTCGAGCCGCTTGGTCCTGGAGGTGCCCTCGATGTCGAACAGGTTCGGCCGCGGCCCGATGATGGACACGAGGCTCATCACGATCTCCTCGCGGATCGGATCGATCGGCGGGTTCGTGACCTGAGCGAAATTCTGCTTGAAATAGGTGAAGAGCAGCTTGGCCTTGCTCGACAGCGCCGAAATCGGCGTGTCGTTGCCCATGGAGCCGACGGCTTCCTCGCCGGTCGAGCCCATAGGGGCCATCAGGATCTTGAGATCCTCCTGGGTGTAGCCGAAGGCCTGCTGGCGATCGAGCAGCGAGAGATTGGATTGCCGGGGCTGCGACTTGATCGCGGGAAGCTCCTCCAGCACCAACTGGGTACGCTTCAGCCATTCCTTGTAGGGATGGCTGGCGGAAATCTGCGCCTTCACTTCCTCGTCGGGGATCAGGCGGCCTTCCTCCAGGTCGACCAGCAGCATCTTGCCGGGCTGCAGGCGCCATTTCTTGACGATGTCCTTTTCCGGAATCGTCAGCACGCCCATTTCCGACGCCATGACGATGCGGTCGTCGCGGGTCAGCATGTAGCGCGCCGGGCGCAGGCCGTTGCGGTCGAGCGTGGCGCCGATCTGCGTGCCGTCGGTGAAGACGAGTGCCGCAGGGCCGTCCCACGGCTCCATCAGGGCAGCGTTATACTCGTAGAATGCCCGACGTTCCTCGTCCATCAGCGGATTTCCCGCCCAGGCTTCCGGAACCATCATCATCATCGCGTGCGAGAGCGGATAGCCGCCCTGCACGAGGAATTCGAGCGCGTTGTCGAAACAGGCCGTGTCGGACTGGCCTTCATAGGAGATCGGCCAGAGCTTGTTGATGTCCTCGCCGAAAAGCGGGGAGGAGACCGAAGCCTGACGCGCAGCCATCCAGTTGACGTTGCCGCGCAGGGTATTGATCTCGCCGTTATGCGCGATCATCCGGTACGGATGCGCCAGCGACCAGGCCGGGAAGGTATTGGTCGAGAAACGCTGATGCACCAGCGCGAGCGCCGATTCGAAATCCGGCTCGTGCAGATCGGGATAATAGGCGCCGAGCTGATCGGCCAGGAACATGCCCTTGTAGATCACCGTGCGGCAGGACAGCGACACCGGGTAATAGCCGGAGAGCCGGCGCTCCCGGCGCTGATACACCGCGTTCGAGATCGCCTTGCGCATGATGTAGAGGCGGCGCTCGAATTCATCCTCGGTCGAGATGCCGGGGCCGCGCTCCACGAAAACCTGCATGTGGTGTGGTTCGGTCGGCTTGACCGACACCCCGAGCGAACTGTTGTCGGTCGGCACCTCGCGCCAGCCGAGCACTTTCATGCCTTCGGCGGCAGCGACCTCCTCATAGAGAGAGCAGATGGTCTCGCGCCATTCCTTGTCGCGCGGCAGAAACAGATAGCCGACAGCGTATTGCCCGGGCGCGGGGAGGGTGATGCCGTTCTCTTTGGCCTTGCGGGCGAAGAATTTGTGCGGGATCTGGACCAGAATGCCGGCGCCGTCACCCATCCGGGGATCCGCGCCTGTTGCCCCGCGATGCTCAAGATTGAGCAGAATAGTGAGGGCGTCTTGGACTATCTGGTGGGATTTGCGGCCCTTGATGTCGGCTATGAAGCCTACGCCGCAGGAGTCTTTATCGTTTTTTGGGTCATATAGACCAGTTGCCGGTGGCAGACCGGGATCGGCGGAATCGAGAAAATCCGCCGCGGTCAGGGTAATTTTATCAGGCCTGTCGAACCCAGCACTCATCTATGTCACCCGGCGGCGCTTGCCGCGTTCCACCACGCCAAAGCAGCGCAGCGCATTGCCTATAACCTTGCCCGGAGCGGGCAGCCGTCGCTGACGCAACATGCGCCATTGTTGGGCTGCAAGGGTCCTGGGCTATCCGATGCCGAGCCGCACCGCTTGCCCCTGACGGAGGGTGGTTTGTCCACCATCGCCGCGACCCGCAAACTGGGACAGCATTGCTGTCCTATCACGAACTTGCCAAATTTCCATCCGGCACACAAGGCCGGATTGGCATGCTTCCAGTCTGTCCTGCATATTTGTTGCGCCGGGACGTTTCTCAGACAAGCGGAATCTGGACCGCATGGCCGGCGGAGCGGCAGGGCAGGGACCTGGGGGCCTTTGAGTTCAAATGAATTTTGCAAGTGACAATACCGCCGGGATTGCCCCCGCCATTCTGGAGGCGATTTCGCAGTCGGCGCGCGGCTTTGCGCTCGGTTACGGCAATGACGACGCCACCCGGACGGTCGAACGTCGCCTGTCGGATCTCTTTGAACGGGAGGTGGCGGTCTTTCTGGTGTCCTCGGGGACAGCGGCAAACGCCCTGGCGCTGGCGCATGTGACCCCGCCATGGGGCGGGGTGCTCTGCCACGATTTTTCTCACGTGATGACCGACGAATGCGGCGCACCGGAATTCTTTGGCAACGGGCTGAGGCTGATCGGACTGGCTGGCGAGGGCTGCAAGCTTTCGCCGGCCATCGTGAAGGCGGCGATTGCGCGTCACTCCGGGCATGTGCCGCACCAGGTCAATACCTTCAGCCTCTCGCTGACCCAGGCGAGTGAGGCCGGTACGATCTACCGGGCGGATGAAATTGCCGCGCTGGCGGCGCTGGCGCACGAAAACGGCCTTGCGGTGCACATGGACGGGGCCCGCTTCGGCAACGCGCTGGTCCGCATGAACGCCTCGCCGGCGGAGGCGACCTGGAAGGCGGGCGTCGATGTCATGTCGTTCGGCGCGACCAAGGGCGGAGCGATGGCGGCGGAGGCGGTCGTCTTCTTCGATCCGGCGCGCGCGGCCTTCATGGGGGAACGGCGCAAGCGCGGCGGGCATCTCATATCCAAGCACCGCTATCTCGCTGCGCAATTCGATGCCTTCCTGGCCGATGATTATTGGCTCACGCTGGCGCGCCACGCCAACGGCATGGCCGACCGGCTTGCGGACGGGCTGCGCCGTGCCGGTCTGCAGATCGTGTGGCCGGTGGAAGCCAATCTCGTCTTTGCGCTGTTGCCGCAAGAACTCGACAAGAAGCTGAAGGCAGCCGGTGCGGCTTATTACGTGCGCAGCGCCGACATGTTGCCTGCCGAAATACGGCAGGAGGATATTGTGCTGGCGCGCATGGTGACGTCCTTCGCGACAACCGAAGAGGAAATCGAGAATTTCATCCAACTGATTCAAAACGGCTGAAATTCCGCCGCAGCGCCGCCAAAATCCAGGATGACCCTCGCGTCGCCAGAGATGCGCGGGAGGGTGCAGCGTGAAGACATCAGCGATTGCTGTTGCGGTGGTGCTTGGATTGTCGGGAGCAGCACCCGCTGCGGCGGAGCCGATCCGGCTGGCACAGACCTTCGCCGCCGATGTCATTCCACCTCATGCCGATGTCATCCCGCCACATGAGGTCTTCACCATTGTCAGTTCGATGGGCCTGCGGCCGCTGGGCCGGCCACATTTCCGCGGGCGCTCCTATGTCCTGCTTGCGGTCGACCGGCGCGGTGAGGAAGTCCGGGTCGTCGTCGACGCATATGCTGCGCGCGTGGTGTCGGTAAGGCCGGTCGACTCGGTGGCCGAATATGACGGGCCGCCGGTGCATCGCCGATATGAAACGCTTCCCCCGCGCGGGATCGAGGCCGGACCGCGTTATGCGCCGCCAATGGGCGAGCCACTTCCATATCCGCATTATGATGCCCGGCCGGCTGATCCGGACTACGGAGATGATTTGGAAGAAGAACCCGACGAGTTCGGTGCCGGCGAGGATGAGACCGGATCCGTGGCGTTGCGAGATGCGCCACATTCGCCCTATTCGCAGGAGCGGTCGTTACCGTTGCTGCGATCGACACGCAGCGCAGCGGTGACGCCGCCCAAGACACCGCTGCCGCGCCCCAGACCTGGTGTGAAGGCAGCCGAAGTGGAACCGGCGCAATCCACGGCGTCCTCGCCAGCCGCTGCAGCCGCGGGAAAAGAGTCGCAGCCGGATTCGGACTCCAACTCTGGAGCCGCCAAGGCTGAAAGCGCAGCGCAGGCTGAGACGAAGTCCGAACAAGCCAAAGCCGAGTCGCAAAAATCCGGTATCAGGATCATCGAGATCAAGAGACCGGAGCCGCGCATATGAGGCGGCATGTCTGAATTGTGCCGTATCGGGCCGTATCGGTTTGATTGAGCCGTACCAACAACAAGAAACGCGAAAACGCCCCGGTGAGGACCGGGGCGTTTTCATGTCCAGCCGGATGACTCCGGCGGCGTTTCGCGTGCCAGCCGACGGATATTATTGATGTCCGGATCCTGCCCGGCATGCCGTGCGGCTTGCAGGCAGCGCAAATGAAAAGCGCCCCGGAATATCCGGAGCGCTCCCTTCGCAGACGCTATGTGCGTTACGCGGCTTGCCTGGTCTCGACCGCCTTGCCTTCGATGGCCTTGCCGGAATTGATGGCAATCTGGCGCGGCTTCTTGGCTTCCGGGATCTCGCGGACGAGATCGACATGCAGCAGGCCGTTCTCAAGCGAGGCGCCCTTCACCTGGACGAAATCGGCAAGCTGGAAAACGCGCTCGAAGGCGCGGGCCGCGATGCCCTGATACAGCACCTCGCCGACTTTCTGCTCCGACTTGCTCTGCTTCTCGCCCTTGATGGTGAGGGTGGTTTCCTTGAGCTCGATATTGAGCTCGTTCTCGCCGAAGCCGGCGACGGCAACGGTTACGCGATAGTCGTTCTCGCCGGTCCGCTCGAGATTGTAGGGCGGGTAGCCCGGTGCGCTGTCAAAGCTTCCTTGATCGAGCAGGTTGAACAGGCGATCGAAGCCGACGGTGGAACGATAGAAGGGAGTGAGATCGAACGTACGCATTGGAATGTCCTCCATTGAGCAACATCTAGATGGGTCCGCCCCGAAGGGCCGGACCGGGTTATGCGCAACCTTTTGGTCTGCGCAGGACTCATTTAGGAAGGCCATTTCGCCGGTCAAGAGGGAGCAAGATTTAGATAAATCAATGCCTTACAAGATTTTTTCCGCGCCGCAGGGCGCAGGAGGCGCAATTGAGCCTGCGCGATAGCCTGCTATAAGCGCGGCAGTCCTGCCCGGTTGCTGTTCTTCATGAAACTGATCTCGATTCCCGCCAATCCGGTGCCTGACGACGTTGTCACCGGCATTCTCAAGACGCCGGACAAGGTCGAGCTGCGCTATGCCCGCTGGGCGCCGCCGCCCGGCCGCAAGGGCACCGTCTGTATTCTCCACGGGCGCACGGAATTCATCGAAAAGTATTTCGAGACCGTGCGCGATTTGCGCAGCCGCGGCTTTGCCGTGGCGAGCATCGACTTCCGCGGTCAGGGCCTGTCGCAACGGGTATTGTCCGATCCGCGCAAAGGGCATGTCGACAGTTTCGCGGATTTCGAGATCGATCTCGAAACCTTCATGAAGGAGATCGTGCTGCCGGACTGTCCGCCGCCCTATTACGCGCTGGGACATTCCACGGGCGCTGCGGTCCTGCTGCGGATCAATGCAAAGGGCTACCGCTGGTTTGACCGCATGGTGCTGTGCGCGCCATTGCTCGAACTGTCGAAGCAGACATTTCCGCCTTACTCGGAAACGGTCGTCAGCTTCCTCAAGTCTATCGGGCTTGGGCGCTCGTATATTCCTGGCGGCAACAGCACGATTGTGGCCTCCAAACCGTTTGTGGGGAACATTCTCACCTCTGACCCCGTGCGCTATGCCCGCACATTGTCGGTCGTGGAAACCGAACCGGCGCTGGGAATCGGTTCGCCGACGGTGGGCTGGGCCTATGCCGCGTTCCAGGCGATGCATCTGTTCGACAATCCCGCCTATGCCGCGAAAATACATCAGCCGGTTCTGATGATCGCTGCCGGACGGGACGTGATCGTCTCCACGCCCAGGATCGAATCCTATGCGACGCGTCTGCGTGCCGGTGCGCATCTCATCATCGCCGGTGCGAAGCATGAGATCATGATGGAGCAGGACCGTTACCGCTCGCAGTTCTGGGCGGCGTTCGACGCTTTCGTTCCGGGCACGTCGGTTTATTGAACGCCTTTCAGCAATGTCATCGCGGCCTCATGCACGCGGGCATCGCCTGCGGCTATGACGCGGCCGCCGGCTTCCGCCGGACCGCCCTCCCATGACGTGACAATGCCGCCGGCGCCGCGAATGATCGGGATCAGCGGTGCGATGTCATGCGCCTTCAGTTCGGTCTCGATCACGAGGTCGACATGGCCGGCCGCCAGCATGCAATAGGCATAGCAGTCGCCGCCATAGCGCGAGAGCTTCACGGCATTCTCCACGCGCTGGAAGATCGCACGGTCCGCCTCCTTCATCAGCAGCGGACTGGTGGTGAACAGAATCGCGTCCGAGAGCGAGGCGCACGCGCGCACGTGCAGATCGCGGTTGCCGGCCGGTCCGCGGTAATGCGCGGCCTGACCGTCGCCGGTGAAGCGCTCGCGTATGAAGGGCTGGTGCATCATGCCGAAGACCGGCTCGCCCAGTCGCATCAGGGCAATGAGCGTGCCCCAGACAGGCATGCCCGCGATGAAGGATTTCGTGCCGTCGATCGGATCGAGCACCCACACATATTCGGCATCGCCGCGGTCGTTTCCGAATTCCTCGCCGATGATGCCGTGCTCGGGAAAATGTCGGCGGATCAGCGTGCGCATGGCCTGTTCGGCGGCCCGGTCGGCGGCCGTGACGGGATCGAAGCTGCCTCCCGCATTCTTGTCATCCGCGCCAAGCGAGGTTCGGAAAAATGGCAGGATGGTCTCGCCCGAGGCGGTCGCAAGTTGATCGACAAAGGCTGCGAAATCGATAGCGGTCATGCCTTCCAGTCCGTTGGGACATTACACCTATCGAAGACTCGCATATCGGGCAACTGTCGCTTGCTGCGCGCATGGGGCCGTGCAACGAAGAGACTGCGGAAGTCAGGAAGGCCGGGTCTATGACGACGCAGAGCGAGCCGATCGCGCGAGTTTTGATTCCCTGGCGTGCGACCGTCATTCTGGTCTGCACGCTGGGCTCGGTCTATATGGTCAGCCAGTTCTTGCGCAATTCGGTCGCGGTGATCGCGCCCAATCTTGCGCAAGAATTGCATCTCAGCGCTTCCGAGATCGGCCTTCTGGCGAGTGCCTTCTTCTTTGCTTTCGCCGCCGCTCAAATTCCGCTCGGAATAGCGCTGGACCGCTATGGCCCAAAGGCCTGCATGCTGGTGTGCGGAGGCATCGCCGCCTTTGGCGCGGTGATGTTCGCAACCGCAACGTCTCCCGGCGGGTTGATAGCCTCCCGTATTCTGATGGGGATGGGCTCGTCCTGTTACCTGATGGCGCCGCTGGCTCTTTTCGCGCAGCGCTATGCGCCGCATCAATTCGCGTCCCTGACGGGAATCCAAATGGGTCTCGGCAGTATCGGAACGCTGATCGCGACGGCGCCGTTTGCATTTGCCGTGGCGGCCATCGGGTGGCGCGCGACATTTTTCGGCGTGGCCGCGCTAATGGTGCTGGCAACGGCCTGCGTCATGATCGTGGTGCGTGAGAATGGCGGTTCGGCGCCGCGTTTCGAGCGCAAGAAAGAAAGCCTCGCCGAGAGCCTGGCCGGACTGGCCGCGGCGATTCGGACGCCGTCCGTATGCGCCATCTTCGTCATGCATCTTGTCGCCCATGCGAGTTTCGTCCAGGTGGTCGGGCTCTGGGGCGGCCCGTATCTGACGCACATCTACGGCTACGATCTGACCGCCCGCGGCAACATGCTGTTCGCGGCGGCGATCGCGCAGGTGGCCGCCGCTTGCCTCTGGGGCCCGACGGACCGGATCTTCCGCTCTTACAAGCTGCCGGTCCTGTTGGGGGCCGGTTCAACGGCGCTGGTCTTGGCGACTGTCGCCGTTTTCGGCGTTCTGTCGCCGGGCTGGCTGCTCGTCTGGTTTGTGTTGGCGGGCGCCATGACCGCTTACACCCCGGTTCTGATCGCGCATGGAAAATCGCTGTTTCCGCCGCATCTCGTCGGGCGTGGCATGACGCTGCTCAATATGGGGACCATGGGCGGTGTATTCCTCGCTCAGCTGGTGAGCGGGTTCCTGATCGATCTGTTTCCGAGCACCAACGGCGCCTACGCGCTCGATGCCTACCGATTCGTCTTCGGCATGCAGGCGGCCGCGGTGACGGTCGCTTCTGTCGTTTATTTGTTCTGGGTGCGCGATCCTTGGCGGGATACGCGCGAATAACAG
>JAEWCJ010000160.1 GCA_023390695.1 Pseudomonadota bacterium
CCCCATCAGCACCAGCGTCGCCAGCAGGGCCGCGTTTTCCGGCTCCATATTGGCCCAGAGCAGGCCGCCGACCAGCACGACGAAGGGAATGAGGAAATGCCAGCCGTTGCGCAGCACGCTCCACACCGAGGGCAGGCTTTCGCGCGGCTGTCCGACGATGCCGAGCTTGGCGGATTCGAAATCCACCTGCATGAACAGCGCGACATAGAACAGGAATGCCGGGATGATGGCGGCGACCATGACGTCGCCATAGGGCACCTGCAGATATTCGGCCATCAGGAATGCGGCTGCGCCCATCACAGGCGGGCAAATCTGGCCGCCGGTCGAGCCGACGGCTTCGATGCCGGCGGCAGTGGTGCCTCTGAAGCCGGCGCGTTTCATCAGCGGGATAGTGATAGAGCCGACGCTGGCAACGTTGGCGACCGCGCTGCCCGAGATCATGCCGAAAAACGCCGAGCCGACGACCGATATCTTGGCCGCGCCGCCGCGGAAATGGCCCATCAGGGAGGCGGCAAGATCGCCGAAGAAATCCGAGCCGCCGCAGCGCGACAGCACCTGTCCCATGATGATGAAGGGGATCACCACCACCACGGCGATCTGCAAGGTGCCGCCGAGCAGCGCGTTGGTATCGATGGCGAGATAGACGAGCAGCCGGCTGACCGAGACCGGGCGGCTGGCGAATTGCTCCGGCAGCATCCAGCCGAGCAAGGCATGCGCGCAGAGCGCGAGCACGATCAGCGCCAGCGCCAATCCGGTGACGCGGCGGCTTGCCTCGAACACCAGCAGCACGATGATCGCGGCGACGATCACGCCGCTGACCGGGCGGGTGGCGAGCTCGATGATCAGGTCGGGATAGCGAACGGCCACATAGAAGCAGGTGGCGAGGCTGAGCAACGCCAGGACGATGTCGCTCCAGCCGATCCGCGCCTGTTCGCCTTCAATCGTCTTGGCGACGATGGCCTCTTCACCGGTGGTCTTCGACGCGAAGGGGAAGGTGAGGAAACACAAAGCCAGCGCCAGACCCAGCACGCCCGCCAGCAATTGCTCGGTGAAGAGCGGGATCTGCAGGCGGCCGGGGATATTGGTGATCCAGACCACCACCATGAAAATGACCGCCGCGCGCATGGTGGTCATCCAGGCACTTAATATCCGATCGGACGTGCTGACTTTGTCTGGCACCTTTGGGCCCCTCGTTTCCTCTGGGCTGCTCAATACGGACAGATGACGTTGAGCAGCGCCTGTTTCTTGTCGTTCATGACAGCGTCGCGCGCGCGCCGCAGTGCGCCCGCAAGCTCTTCCGGCTTTTCCACGCGTTCGCCGAAACCGCCCTGCGCGCGCACGAACTCGTCGTAGGGCACGGCCGGATCAAGATCGGCGAGGAAGCGGCCGTCGTCTTCGCCCGCGGCGCCGTCCTTGAACATCGCCAGCGTGGAATTGCGCACCGCGCCATAGCGCTGGTTGTTGAAGATGATGGTCAGGACCGGCAGCTTGTATTTCTCGCCGAGCCAGTGCGAGACCGTGGGATTGGTGAACAGATAGACGCCGTCGCCGAGCGTGGCGACGATCAGCTTGTCGGGGGCGGCGAGCTTGGCGCCGAGCGCGGCGCCGAGACCCCAGCCGAGCCCGCCGGCCGGGCTGGGCCCGAAGAAGGTGCCCGGTTTCTCGCGCGGACAATGGTCCGGCCGCAGCGGGTATTCGTTGAAGATGATGGCGTCCTCGCCCAGCACGTCGCCGATGGTGCGGCTGAGGAATTCGGGCGTGATATGCGGCGCGTCCTTGACGCCGGCTTCGATCTTGTCGCGCCGCGTCTTCGCGCGTTCGACCAGCGGCCCGCGCCGCGCATCGATGCGGGCCTGCATCGCCGGCTTGTGTTTCGTGAGCGCGGTCTCCAAGGCTGCCAGCGCCTGCGTCGCCTGCGCGGTGATCGCGAGATCGGTCGGGAAGCTGCGCATCGGATAGCGCTGATAGGCGGTGTCCTCGCCGATATGCGCGAAGCGGCAATTCGCGGGCGGCTGGGTGAGATGCGGATAATAAGGCGCGTCGCATTCGATCACGACGGCGAGATCGGATTCCGCCAGCATCGCCGCCGAATCGAAGCCGAAATGCATCGGGTGGCTGGTCGGCAAGGTCATCACGCGCGCGACATGGGCCACCACGGGAATCGCGTAGTCGCTGGCAATGCGGCTGAGAATCTCGACGCCCTTCGCATCTCCCGCCGCCGCCGTCAGGAGCAGCGGCCGCTCCGCCGCCGCGATCCATTCCGCAAGCTGTGCGATGGATTGCGGATCCGGAGCGGACGGCGCCGGCAGCGCCCGCGGCTTGTCGCACGTGTAATCCGGCAGCGGCGCCGACAGCGGTTCGCGCGGCAGGACGAGATAGACCGGCCCGCGCGGGCTGGTCATCGTCATCTCATAGGCGCGCGCCACCACATCGCCGATCTGCTCGGGCATGCGCAGTTCGTAATCCCATTTCACCAGTTCGCGCACCATGCCGGCCTGGTCGAACATTTCCTGCGCCCAATGGATGGGGCGGGTGCGGGAGCCGAATTGACCCTTCTCGGTGAACGGCGTGCGGCCGGCGGCCACGATCACCGGCGCGCGGTCGCGCGCCAGATTGGCGATGTTGTTGATCGTGTTGGCGGTGCCGACATTGACATGCACCATCACCGCCTGCGGGCGTCCGGTCATCAGATAGACGCCGTGCGCCATCGCCACCGCAAGATTCTCATGCGGCACCAGGATCGGCTCCGGCACTTTCACATTCGTGCGCCGGGCGCGCGTCAGCGCCTCGACGATGGGCGGAAAGTCGGTGCCGGGATTGGCGAAGAAATAATCGACGCCATGCTGTGACAGGGCGTCGAGAAAATATTCAGCAGCGATCTTGGTCCGGGCTGCTTCGGCCTTCTTGTTGGCAGATGACGTCATCACTTATTCCTGACACGAAACGCTTGCGGCGTTACTGCTCCTTGATGCCTTTTTCCTTGAAATAAGCGACGGCCCCGTCGTGATAGGGTACCTGCAGCTTGCTCGAATACATGCGCTGGGGATCGAACCGCCGGAACAGCGGCAGTGACTGCGCCATTGCGTCCTTCTGCTCGGCGATCACCCTGGTGATTGTCTTCACGCGCTCTGCCGGGACATCCTTGTTGGCGAAGGCGACATAGTCGTAATGCGCCACCGGGATGGTGTCGCGCACGCCGGGCAGGTTGGGCGCCGGCGCAACCTTGCTGACATAGCCGACCTTGACCACATTCAGCATGGCCTCGACCGCCGCCGGCGAATCATCCATCGGCAGGAAGCGGATGCCGATGGATGCGTCGGCCTCGGCGACCTTGGCCTGGCCGAGCGCGAAGAACGAGACCTCGACGCGGCCGGCGATCAGTTCATCGACGCCGCGGATGAGGTTGGGCACGAGGACCGGCTTCATGTCGCTGATGGAGATGCCGGCATTGGCCAGCATGCCGTCGACCAGAATGCGGATCACCTCCTGGCTCTGATAGCCGTAGGAGATGCTCTTGCCCTTCAGGTCCTTCACCGACTTGATCGGCGAATCGTTGCGCACGATCAGCCCGACGGTGAGCGGAAACAATACGGCGACGGCGCGCAGATTGGTGTTCGGCCGCTTATCCGAAGAGCCGACGCCATGATAGGAATCGTAGAATTCCCGCGCGTTGCAGAAGCCGATATCGATCTCGCCCGAATTGACCAGCGGCACCATGGCGCCGGTACCGGCCGAGGGCTGCACGCGCGATTGCATGTTCGCGCTATCGGCGAGCGCCTTGGAGACCGCCGCGCCCAGTGAGTAGACCATCGTGCCTTGCGGGCTGGTGCCGATGCCGAGCGGTTGTGCCTGTGCAGGAGACAGGACGGCCAGAGAAGCCGCAGCGAAAGCCGCGATAGTGAATTTCCGCATGAGACCTCCCTGGCCGTGCTGCGATTGCTGTGGTGCGCTTATTTGGATTCCTGAATGCCTTTTTCCTTGAAATAGGCGATGGCGCCGTCGTGATAGGGCACCTTGATGTCGTTATAGAGCCGCTCGGTCTGCAGGCCGCGGAACAGCGGATTGGCTTGCGCCAAGGCGTCCTTGTTCTCGGCGATCACCTTGAGGATGTTCTTCACCTTCTCCGCCGGCATGTCGGCCGAGGCGAAGATCGTGTAATCGTAGAACATGGTGGTGATCGGCTCTTTCACGCCCGCGAGGTTGGGGGCCGGCGCCACCTTGTCGATATAGGCGGTCGGGAATTCCTTCTTGAACGCCTCGAGACCCTTCGGCGTGTTCTCGATATTGACGAAGCGGATGCCGCCGACCGAGGCGTCGGCCTCCGCCACTTTCGCCGAGCCGAGCGCGAAGGTGGTGATGTCGACACGGCCGGCCATGAATTCGTCGACGCCGCGCACCAGATTGGGCACCAGCACCGTCTTCAGGT
Source organism: Pseudomonadota bacterium (assembly GCA_023390695.1). Next base: position 4,427 of record JAEWCJ010000160.1, read on the forward strand.
CGTTGACCGACAGGCCGGCGGTCGCCAACATCGCATCCACGGTCTTCTTGATGATCTCCTGGCTGGTGAAGCCATAGGCGACGGTCTTGCCCTTCATGTCGGCGACCGTCTTGATCGGCGAATCGTTGCGCACGAACAGGCCGACGCGGATCGGGAAGATCACCGCGACGGTGCGCAGTTTCGGATTCGGGCGCTTGTCGAAGGTGCCGACGCCGTGGAAGGCATCATACAATTCCAGCGTGTTGGCGAAGCCCATGTCGATCTCGTTGGAATTGACCAGCGGGATCATGGCGCCGGTGCCGGCCGAGGGCTGCACGCGGGACTGCAGGTTGCCTTTCTCGCCCAGCACCTTGGCGACGGCGGCGCCGACCGCATAGGTCAGCGTGCCTTGCGGACTGGTGCCAAGGCCGACCGGCTGTGCGGCGGCTGGCATCGAAATGGCGACCGAAAAAAGACACGTAGCTGCGACGAGAAGCTTGTTCACGGCGTCCTCCCATATTGTTTTGGTATTTTTGTTTTTTGTTTCAGCCTTCTTAGCGGATGGAGGCTGACGTTACAACGCGCCGAGGCGCGTAAATTTCATTCAGCGGCCACGCGCATCGCCATCAGGCCATCGAGATCGGCCAGGCAGCGGGACAGGCTTTCGCCTTCGGGATCGACCAAGGCCGCGGTGCGCGCGCTGGCGATGGCATCGATGGCCTGATCGACGGGCAGCCGCCCATCGATGGCGGGCCGGATGACACGGATTTCGATCGTCTGAAAATTGCTGAGGCCGCGCTTGTGCGTGGACCCATAGCCCTTGATCAGACGCGCGCATTCGGCGATTTCGGCGGCGAGTGCGGGCGATTTCGGCGCGGCGTCGAGAATGAGTGCTAGCCAGGCGTCGATAGCGCTCTGCTCCTCGTGATAGCGGAAGCTGCGCGGACGCCAGAATTTGAGTTTGGCCAGGAGCCAGAAGCGCAGATAGCCGCTGACCGAAGTGCTCTTCACCTCCATGCCGACATGCACGCGGTCGAGCCAGCCGCGCTGCGCCGAGATATTGAGAATCCGGCGTGCCAGCGACGGCGGCAGGATCTGGCACATCTCCTCGATGCCCGGTTTCAGGAACTCGACGACGTGAAACGGCTCGTCGGATTTGGCGTTCAGTTCCGCCGCGATGCGGGTCATGCGCGCGGGATCGATCTTGGCCTCGGCGACGCGGATCAGGTCTTCGAACGACATCCGCACGGCGAGATGGCGCGCCACCTCGCGCAGCAATTTGCCGCCGCTGGCCGCGCGCTCGTCGGCGGCTTTCACCGGCGCGAGGCGCTGAAGATAGAGGCGCGCATAACCGGCATTTTGATAGCGGACGAGACGGCGCACGCCCTCGATCATCACGTCCTGCGCCGGCTGCGGCATCTGTGTGCGGATTTCGCTTTCCAGCGGATCGCTGGCCGCGATGGCGGACTGATGTCGCTTGCCGTCCGGGCCGACGCCGCGCGCGTCGGAGGTTTCGCGTGCCGCCTCGAGGCCGGCGCGGAAGCCGCGCAGGTTGGCCTCGACGGACTTGCCGTCGTTGCGGATCGCAGCTTCAAAAGCTTCGGCCGGGATCGGCAGCTTGCCGCAGCCGGCAATGGCGCCGAGCATTACCGCGTTGATCATGGCGCCGGATTTTTTCGCGGCGGCCTCCATGTCGAACAGGATGCGGTCCTGCGAATTGGTCTGCGCGGCGTCGAACAGCCGCGACTGGTCGTAGCGGCCGTCGCCCATCGCCATCTTTTCATGCACGGCGTAGAAGCGGCTGGTCGAGGCGATCAGAAGCGTGCGGTCCGGCGTGACGAAGCCGGCGGCAATGGCGCGCCCGGCTTCCAGGAATTCGCTCGCCACCATCACGTCGATGTCGCCGATGCCGGGCGTCAGCGCCATCACCGGCCGAGCATCGCCGAGCTCGCGCCAGGTCTGGGGGAAGATCTCGATGTAATAGGTGGTCGCACCGGTGCGCTGCGCGACGCCGGGGATCGAGGTCGATTGCGCCGGCAGGCCGAGATTGGCCGCCGCGTTGATGATCCAGCCGGTGAGCACGCCGCCGCCTTCGCCGCCGAGCGCGGCGATCAGTACGGTGACCGGACGCTGCAGCTCGCTCATGCCGCGGCCTCCTTTCGGCCGGAGAACCAGCCGATGACGTTGCGGCGAATCCGGTGCAGCCAGCGGTCCCAGCCGGTCGCGTTGCGGATCAGTTCGGCGCGATAGAAGGACGGGCACAGCACCGCCGCATGCGCGACCTCGCCGCACAGGCCGCAGCCGACGCAGGATTCGATCACCGATGCCACCGGATCACTGCGCAGCGGATCGGGATTCGGCTTCACCGTCAGCGACGGGCAGCCCGAGAGGCGAATGCAGGAATGATCGCCGGTGCAGATCTCGTCGTCGACGCCGTATTTGGTGCGCACCACGCGCTGTCCGTCGGCGAGCTTCTTTGCATCCTCGGCGCGCACGCGGCGCTGCCGCGCCAACTGGCATTCGCCGTCGGCGATGATGACCTTCAGGCCCTTGTCGGGTGTCTGCATCGCCTCCTTCAGCGTCTTCACCATCTTGGCGACGCTGTAGGTGCGCACCTTGCGCAGCCATTTCACGCCGAAGGAGCGCAACGTGGCCTCGACATCCATGCCGGGTGCCGCGCCGGTGCGGCTCGCCTTGCTGGACGGCATGAATTGCAGACCGGTCGCCGAGGTGTAGCCGTTCTGCATGACGATGAGGACGCCGTCGCCCTTGTTGAACAGGTTGGAGGCGACGCCGGTGATCAATCCGTTATGCCAGAAGCCGCCGTCGCCCATGATCGCGATCGGTCGCCGGGCCATGTTTGGGCCCACCGCCGCGGCGCTCGCCAGCGACATGCCGTAGCCGAGAATCGTGTTGCCGAAGGAGAACGGCGCCAGTGTGCCGAAGGCGTGGCAGCCGATATCGGCGCTGATAAGCGTCGGTCCGATCTCGCGCTGCGCGATCTTGATCGCGCTGAACACCGGGCGTTCGGGGCAGCCGGTGCAGAATGTGGGCGGGCGCGGCGGCAGCGTGCCGACCGCCGCCTGCGCCGCCGGCAGATGCGAGACGATGCTGCCGCTGCGCTCGGCGATCGCATCGACATCGAGGCCGGCCGGACGTGTCTGGCTCAGGAAGGCGGCGAGGCCTTTCAGCAGGACGTCGGAGGTGTATTCGCCCGCCTTCGGCAGCACATCCTTGCCGATGACGCGGGTCTGGATGTCGGCGCGGCGCAGATCGGAATTGATCGCCTCCTCGATATATTCGGGATGACCTTCCTCGACCACGAGCACGGCGCGCTTGCCGGCGCAGAAGTCGCGGATCTCCTCCGGCACCAGCGGATAGACGACGTTGAGCACCAGCATCGGGATGCGGGTCTTGCCGAAGGTGTCGGCGAGGCCGAGCCGCGCCAGCGCGCGCAGGACGCTGTTGGTGAGCCCGCCCATGACCACGATGCCGATATCGTCGACGTCGCCCGGCACGATTTCGTTGAGCTTGTGCTCGCGGATGAACTTGCGCGCCGCCGGCATGCGGTCTTCCACCTTCAGCCGTTCGTGGATGAAGGTGACGGGCGGATGTGCGAGCCGGCCATAGTCGAAACGCGGCGGCCCCTCGAGGCGGTTGAGTCCGGAATAGGCGCCGCGCCGGTTGGTCTTTGCCTCGAACTCGCCGGTGACATGGCAGGCACGGATGCGCAGCTCTAGCATCACCGGCGCGTGGCTGGCTTCCGACAATTCGAAGCCTTTCTCGACGCAGCGCACGATGGTCGGCAGATCCGGCCGCGGATCGAGCAGCCACATCGACGACTTCAGCGCATAAGCATAGGAGCGCTCCTGGATGACGCTGGCGCCCTCGCCGTAATCCTCGCCGAGGATGATCATGGCGCCGCCGATGACGCCGGGCGACGAGAGGTTCGACAGCGCGTCGGCGGCGACATTGGTGCCGACGATGGACTTCCACGTCACCGCGCCGCGCAGGGGGTAATTGATGGAGGCGCCGAGCATCGCCGCGGCGCTGGCTTCGTTCGAGCAGGTCTCCAGATGCACGCCGAGATCGGCCATGATGCCTTCGGCATCGACCAGCACGTCGAGCAGGTGCGATACCGGCGCGCCCTGATACCCGCCGACATAGGACACGCCGGATTGCAGCAGCGCCTTGGTGACGGCGAGAATGCCCTCACCGTGGAAGGTATCGCCGTCGCCGAGCTTGAGCGCTTCGACTTCTTTCTTGAATGAACGTTCCATGTCGGAGCCTCCGCGCCGCAACTACATGTGCGACGGCAGCCAGGTGGCGAGGATCGGGAATGCGATCAGGATCGCCAGCCGGACGATGTCGGTC
>JAEWCJ010000277.1 GCA_023390695.1 Pseudomonadota bacterium
ACCTTCGGCACGCCGTCCTTGCGGATCAGCGGCGTCAGAAGCCGCTGCTTGTTGTGGACGTAGTCGAAGCCGAAGCGGCCCTTCACGCAAAGCCGGTTCTCGTTGGCCGGACCGTTGCGGCCGGTGACGGCGACGATCTTGTCGTCCTTGATCTGGTAGGTGAGCTGGCAGCCGACCCCGCAATACGGGCACACCGAGTCCACGGTGCGGTCCGGCTTGCCCATATAGACGTTGTTTTCGTCGACCATCGTCGCCGGCATCAGCGCGCCGGTCGGGCAGGCCTGCACGCATTCGCCGCAGGCGACGCAGGTGGAATTGCCCATCGGGTCGTCGAAGTCGAAGACGATCTTCTCGTTGTGGCCGCGGCCGGCCATGCCGATCACGTCATTGACCTGCACTTCGCGGCAGGCGCGGACGCAGAGATTGCACTGGATGCAGGCATCGAGATTCACCGCCATGGCCGGGTGGCTGCGATCGGCGTCCGGCTTCTCGCGTTCCGGGAAACGGCCGGTCTCGATGCCCATCCTGTCGGCCCAGGACCAGAATTTGGAGCCGGGGTCGGGCGCCTCTTCGCGCTTGGGCTGATCGGACACCAGCAGATCGAACACCATCCTGCGCGCCGTCTCGGCGCGATGGTTCGAGGCATTCACCTTCATGCCCTGCGCCGGTTTGCGGATGCAGCTCGCGGCCAGCACGCGCTCGCCTTCGATCTCGACCATGCAGGCGCGGCAATTGCCATCGGCGCGGTAGCCGGGCTCCGGCGAATAGCACAGATGCGGAATCTCCACGCCCTCGCGCTTGGCGACCTGCCAGATGGTCTCGCCTTCATGCGCGTGCACCTCGCGCCCGTCCAGGATGAACGACACGCATTTCTCGCCGTGCTGGATCTTCGTCTGGTCGTTCATCGCGTCACCAATTCTGCAGCGGCTTCTTCAGATCGTCCGGAAAATACGTCAGCACGCTCAGCAGCGGATTGGGCGCAGCCTGTCCCAGGCCGCAGATCGAGGCATCGCGCATCGCGGTGGCAAGCTCGGTCAGCAAGGATTCGTTCCATGGTCCCTGCGCCATCAGCTTGGCAGCCTTTTCGGTGCCGACGCGGCACGGCGTGCATTGCCCGCAGGACTCGTCCTCGAAGAACTTCATGAGGTTGAGCGCCACGGCCTTCATGTCGTCCTTGTCGGAGAGAATGACAACGGCGTGCGAGCCGACGAATCCGCCGTGCTTCTCCAGGGTTCCGAAGTCGAGCGGCACGTCGGCAAGCCCGACCGGGAAGATACCGCCGGACGCCCCGCCTGGCAAAAAGCCCTTCAGCGTGTGGCCATCCTGCATGCCGCCGCAATATTCATCGATCAATTGCCGCATGGTGATGCCGGCGGGCGCGACCTTCACACCCGGATTCTTCACCCGGCCCGATACCGAGAAGGAGCGGAAGCCCTTGCGCTCGTTGCGTCCCTGCGAGGTGAACCACCCGGCGCCGCGCTCGACGATGTCGCGGATCCAGTAGAGCGTTTCGACATTCTGCACCAGCGTCGGCCGGCCGAAGATACCGACCTGCGCGACATAGGGCGGGCGATGCCGCGGCAGGCCGCGCTTGCCTTCGATCGATTCGATCATCGCGGATTCTTCGCCGCAGATATATGCGCCGGCGCCGCGCCGCAGATTGACCTTGGTGTGCGGCGAGAGCCCGGCGGCTTCCGCCCTGGCGATCTCGTCCAGCAGCATCAGCCGCAATTCCGGATATTCGTCGCGCAGATAGAAATAGACCTGCTTGGCTTCCACCACCCAGGCCGCCAGCAGCATACCTTCGATGAAACGGTGAGGATCGTGTCCAAGATAATGCCGATCCTTGAAGGTGCCGGGCTCGCCCTCGTCGCCGTTCACCGCCATCAGTCGCGGCGCCGGTTCGTTGCGCACCAGCGTCCACTTGCGTCCGGTGGGAAAACCCGCGCCGCCAAGCCCGCGCAGCCCCGCGTCGTCCACCGCCTTGATCGTGTCCTCGCGCGTGCGCTTGCCGTCCAGGCATTCGCTCAGCAGCGTGTAGCCGCCGTTGGCACGATATTGCTCAAACGACACTTCAGGCTTTGTGGCATGCGCGTGCGGATCGCCCTGCACCGCCGCCGCGACGCTCTCCGGCGTCGCCTTGAACGTCTGCACATGACCGACGGCCGCGACCGGCGCGCGATCGCAAGCGCCCATGCAGGGTGCGCGTACAACGCGCACATCCTTGCCGAGAATCGCGGGCAGTTTCTCGAGCAGCTTGTCTGCGCCGGCCATGGCGCATGAGAGGGAATCGCACACGCGCACGGTGATCGCCGGCGGCGGCGTGTCGCCTTCCTTCACGACATCGAAATGCGCGTAGAAGGTCGCGACCTCATATACTTCGGTCAGCGCCATCTTCATCTCCGCGGCCAGCGCGGTCAGATGCGCGGCGGAGAGATGTCCGTATCTGTCCTGGATCAAATGCAGATGTTCGATCAGCAGATCGCGGCGGCGCGGCCGGTCGGTGAGCAGCGCCTGGATTTCCTCCAGCGCCCCCAGGTCGACCTGGCGCCCTTTTGGAGTCTGCCGTGCGCGCTTGCGGCCACCGCCGCCGTTGATGGCCGCCCTGGAATGAGGTGGAGTGACATGAGTATTCATAATACCAGCATTGCGGGCTGACTACTTTAGAACAATCCCCAAGTCTCGATACAACGATTGAAGAAATCTATTAAAAGGGTTAGCCTGTTGTTCCGGGAGCTAAGCTATTGATTCAACAGCTTGAATACCTCATGGCGCTGGCGCGGGAGCGGCATTTTGGCCGCGCCGCCGAGGCGTCCGGCGTGACCCAGCCGACCCTCTCAGCCGGAATCAAGCAGCTTGAGGAAATGCTCGGCGTGCTTCTGGTTCAACGCGGCTCGCGCTTCATCGGTTTCACACCGGAGGGCGAGCGCACGCTCGACTGGGCGCGGCGTATCGTCGGCGACAGCCGCGCCATGCGGCAGGAAATTGCCGCGCTGCAGTACGGCCTGACCGGACGGCTGCGCATCGCCGCGATCCCGACCGCGCTGGCCATGGTTGCCTCGATCACCACGCCGTTCCGCGCGAAACATCCCGACGTGCGCTTCACGATCATCTCGCAGACCTCGATCCAGATTCTCACGCTGCTGGAAAATCTCGAGATCGATGCCGGCATCACCTATCTCGATAACGAGCCGCTCGGCCGCGTGAACACCGTGCCGCTGTATCAGGAGCGCTACCAGTTGCTCACGGCGCCGGATGCGCCGCTCGGCGAGCGCGACAGCGTCACCTGGGCGGAGGTGGCAGAGGTGCCGCTCTGCCTGTTGACGCCGGACATGCAGAACCGCCGCATCATCGAAGGCTTGCTGCGCAAGGCCGGCGGAGATCCGCAGCCGACGCTGGAATCCAATTCGATGATCGTGCTGTTCGCGCATATCCGCACCGGCCGCTGGGCCAGCGTGATGCCGGCGAAGCTCGCCGAAACGCTCGGCCTCACCGACACGATCCGCGCCATCCCGATTGTCGAGCCGGAGGCCGTTCACTCCATCGGGCTCGTCGTGCCAGTGCGCGAACCGATGACGCCGCAGACGGCGGCACTGGTTGCGGAAGCGCGCCGCGTTGCCATCGACATGGGCAGCGAAAAGGCGATTTGACAGCAATCCAACAACCCGCGTCGACCGCATCGCCATCATCCGCAGCACTTGCTTCGATGTGTACCGCAA
>JAEWCJ010000290.1 GCA_023390695.1 Pseudomonadota bacterium
GTCAGATGTGTTTAAGTGCCAGGGCTGGTGATGGGCATGTCCCACAAGTCGCTGCCGGTGCATGGCGTGCAGTTTCACCCGGAAAGCATCGCCTCTGAACACGGGCAGGTAATCCTGAAGAATTTTCTCGACCTCGCCGCAGCCTGGAATGCCGGCGCGCGCCGCACACACTGAGTGGTTCCCATGATCGACGAATTCAAAGCGCTTATCGCCAAGGCGGCCACCGGTGCGACGCTGTCGCGCGAGGAATCCGCACAGGCTTTCGACCGCATGATGTCCGGCGAAGCGACGCCCTCGCAGATGGGCGGACTGCTCATGGCGCTGCGGGTGCGCGGCGAAACGGTCGACGAGATCACCGGCGCGGTGAGCGCCATGCGCGCCAAGATGCTGCCGGTCAATGCGCCTGCCAATGCCATCGATGTTGTCGGCACCGGCGGCGACGCGTCCGGCTCCTACAATATCTCCACCTGCGCGGCCTTCATCGTGGCCGGCGCCGGCATCCCGGTCGCCAAGCATGGCAACCGTGCCCTGTCGTCGAAATCAGGCGCGGCCGATGTCCTGATGTCGCTCGGCATCAAGATCGATCTGACGCCCGATCAGGTGGGGCGCTGCATCCGCGACGCCGGCATCGGTTTCATGTTCGCGCCGGCGCACCATCCGGCGATGAAGAATGTGGGGCCGACGCGCGTCGAACTCGGCACCCGCACCATCTTCAATCTGCTTGGCCCGCTCTCCAATCCGGCCAATGTGAAGCGCCAATTGGTGGGCGTGTTCTCGCGGCAATGGATCGAGCCGCTGGCGCAGGTGCTGAAGAATCTCGGCTCGGACAGCGTCTGGGTCGTGCATGGCTCCGACGGCCTGGACGAAATCACGACCTCGGGACCGACCTATGTCGCGGCGCTCGAAGGCGGCAAGATCCGCACTTTCGAAATCGATCCGGCCGAGATCGGCATGAAGCCGGTGAAGGCTGAATCCCTGCGCGGCGGCGACGCCGACACCAATGCCGCAGCCTTGAAATCCGTGCTGAACAACGAAGACAGCGCCTATCGCGACGTCGCGGCGCTGAATGCCGGCGCGGCGCTTGTGGTGGCCGGCGCGGCGAAGGACATCAAGGAAGGCATCGCCCTGGCGCACAAGTCGCTTGCCTCCGGCGCGGCAAAGGCGAAACTGGAACGGCTGATCGCCGTCTCGAACGGTTGAATGCAATGGCCGACATCCTGAAGAAGATCGAGGATTACAAGCGCGAGGAAATCGCCGCCGCCAAGCGCGCGCGGCCCCTGGCCGAGATTGAGCAGGCGGCGAAGGCGGCCCCTGCCTCGCGCGGCTTTCTCAAGGCCATCGAGCGCAAGCTGGCCGCGGGCGACTACGCGCTGATCGCCGAGATCAAGAAGGCCAGCCCCTCGCGCGGCGTGATCCGCGCCGATTTCGACCCGCCGTCGCTGGCGAAGGCATACGAGGCCGGCGGCGCCGCCTGTCTGTCGGTGCTCACCGACACGCCGTCCTTCCAGGGCCGGCCCGAATTCCTCACCGATGCGCGCGCGGCCGTCTCTCTACCCGCCCTGCGCAAGGATTTCATGTACGACGTCTATCAGGTGGCGGAAGCGCGCGCCTGGGGCGCCGATTGCATTCTGCTGATCATGGCCGGCATCGACGACGCCACCGCGCGCGATCTGGAGGATGCGGCGTTTGCTTACGGAATGGACGTCCTGATCGAGGTCCATGATGAAGCCGAGCTGGAGCGCGCCCTGCGCCTGAAATCGCGCCTCGTCGGCATCAACAATCGCAATCTGAAGACCTTCGAAACCTCCCTGTCGGTGAGCGAGACCCTGGCGCCGAAAGTCCCGCAGGATCGCGTGCTGGTCGGCGAAAGCGGTATCTTCACGCCGGACGATCTGGCGCGGCTGGCGGCGGTCGGCATCGCGACATTCCTGGTCGGCGAAAGCCTGATGCGGGCGCAGGATGTGACCGCGGCAACCCGCCTCTTGCTTGCGAAAGATCAACCGCGCAACGCCGCTGCAGGCTAGACTGGTGCCAATGACCGACAACGACAAGCAACTGACTCATCTTGGCAGTGCCGGGGAGGCGCGCATGGTGGATGTGTCTGGGAAGGACGTCACCGAGCGCGTGGCGGTTGCCGCGGGGCGCGTGGTGATGTCGGTCGAAACGCTGGACAAGGTGCTGGCCGGCGATTCCAAGAAGGGCGACGTCATGGGCGCGGCGCGCATTGCCGGCATCATGGCGGCGAAGAAGACGCACCAGCTGATTCCGCTTTGCCATCCGCTGCCGCTCACCAAGGTCGCGGTCGACCTGTCGCCGGATCACCGGCTGCCCGGCATCCAGGTCGAGGCCACGGTAAAAGTGTCGGGCCAGACTGGCGTCGAGATGGAAGCGCTCACCGCGGTGTCGGTGGCCTGTCTCACCATCTACGACATGGCCAAGGCGCTCCAGCGCGATATGCGCATCGAAGACATTCATCTGGTCGAGAAACAGGGCGGCAAATCCGGACCCTACAAGGCGCGGGAGTAAGCCGTGGCGCTGATGTCGGTTGCGGACGCGCTCGCCCATGTCCTCGCACACGCAGAGCCGCTGCCGGCGCAGTTGACCAACGTCGCGGACGCGCATGTCCGGGTACTGGCGGAAGATCTCGCCGCACGTCGCACACAGCCGCCAGAGGACGTGTCGGCGATGGACGGCTATGCGGTGCGCGCCGCCGACGTCGCGACCGTTCCGGCGACCTTGAAGGTGATCGGCGAAGTCGCGGCCGGCTGGCCGTTTGCGGGATCGGTGACGCAAGGCTGCGCGGCGCGGATTTTTACCGGCGGCGTCGTCCCGGCCGGCGCCGACACGATCGTCATTCAGGAGAATGTCGCGCGCGACGGCGACACCATCACGGTCAAGGTTCCGGCCCCCGCCAACAAACATATCCGCCGCGCCGGGCTCGACTTCCAGAAGGGCGAGGTGCTGCTGCGCAAAGGCCGCCTGCTCACGGGCCGCGATCTGTCGCTTGCCGCCTCAATGAACCATGACACCCTGCCCGTGCACGCCAGCCCGCGCGTCGCCGTGCTGGCCACCGGCGACGAACTGGTCATGCCCGGCCATGAGCCGGGACCCGGACAGATCGTCTATTCCAACGGCTATGCGGTGATGGCGCTGGCACAAAGCGATGGCGCCGATGTGATCAATCTCGGCCTCGTGCCGGACCGCGTCGACGATACGATCGCTGCCATCCGCCGCGCCTGCGAAGCCAAGGCCGACATCCTGGTGACCACCGGCGGCGCCTCGGTCGGCGACTATGATCTGGTGCAGAAGGCGCTCGCCTCCGAAGGGCTGGCCATGTCGTTCTGGAAGGTGGCGCTGCGGCCGGGCCGCCCGCTGATGCATGGGCGGCTGGGCGCGATGCATGTGCTCGGCCTGCCCGGTAACCCGGTCTCCGCCTTCGTCTGCGCGGTATTGTTCCTCTCGCCACTGATCCGCAAGCTCTCCGGCCGCCGCGATATCGGCCCCGTGGTCGAATCGGCCCGGGCGGGAATCGACCTGCCTGCCAATGACGAACGCGCCGACTACATGCGGGCGCGCCTGCATGCCGGTGCGGACGGTGCGGCGATCGCGACGCCGTTTTCGGCACAGGATTCCTCGATGATGCAAACGCTCGCAAACGCCGATTGTCTGCTTGTTCGCGAGCCTTATGCACCGGCTCTGCGCGTCGGCGACGCCTGCCCCATCGTAAAGCTTCCCCTTTAGCAATCTGTAGATTTCTTCACTCCAAATTAAACACTTGCGGAACACATATGGAACATATAGTGTCCGTTCATGATTTGTTTCTAGCCCTTGATGGCGACCGCCGGGGCTAAGCCTGGAGTGTCTCGCCGATGCTGACCCGCAAGCAATTCGAGCTGCTGCGTTTCATCAATGAGCGTCTGAAGGAGGCGGGAGTGCCGCCCTCCTTCGACGAGATGAAGGACGCCCTCGACCTGCGTTCCAAATCCGGCATTCACCGGCTGATCACGGCGCTCGAGGAGCGCGGCTTCATCCGCCGCCTGCCCAACCGCGCCCGCGCCATCGAGGTGATCAAGCTGCCTGATTCCGTCACGCCGACGTCAAGCGCGCGGCGCGGCTTCACCCCGAGCGTCATCGAGGGCAATCTCGGTCGCGTGCGCACCGCCTCGGAAGAGGACAGCGGCCGTCCGGTGCCGATCCCGGTCATGGGGCGCATCGCCGCCGGCACCCCGATCGAGGCCATCCAGACCCGCAGCCACACCATCAACATGCCGCCGGACCTGCTCACCTCCGGCGAGCATTACGCGCTGGAAGTGCGCGGCGATTCCATGATCGACGCCGGCATTCTCGACGGCGACATGGCGCTGATCCGCAAGTCCGACACCGCCGATACCGGCGATATCGTGGTGGCGCTGATCGATGACGAGGAGGCGACACTGAAGCGCTTCCGCCGTCGGGGTGCCTCGATCGCGCTGGAGCCCGCCAACACCGCCTATGAGGTGCGGATTCTGCCGCCCAACCGCGTGCGCATCCAGGGCAAGCTGATCGGCCTGTTCCGCCGCTACTGATCGCCGGCCTCCAGATCCTCCGGCCGCGGCGTCGCATCCACCGCAGGCGGGCGCCGTGCCGGCATCGCGGACATTTCCTCAGTCGATGTTGGCTGCGCTTGCGCCCAAGGCCGGTCATGGCCCGGCGGCCGGGCAAAGGTCGTGGCAAAGCCGTCCCCTGCCCGCGTCAGCGCCGCGGCGCCGAAGCTTCGCCAGACATCGCGATCGATCGCCTGTGCCTTGCATTGCGGCGGCATCTGCCGCTGCGTCACAACCACACGGGCGCGGTTGCAGTCGTCGGCCAGCGCCTCCGCGTTTCGCGCCAGTGCCACCATCCCGCCGCCTTGCAGGGGCGCGACGCAGCCAAGCTCGTCGCACCGCACATTCGCCGACAATGTCTCATCGCGGGCGCCGCGCGCATCGCCGTCGGCCGCCAGCCATTCGCGCAAGGTGAAATCGTCGGTCCCTGTGCTCATGACCGAAAGCCGGCCCTCGGGTCCGCGCACCGCGACCATGCGCGCGTCATGCGACACCAGGATATCCGGCAAGGGCGCGCGCCAGGCGGACCCGCAGCCAACCGCGATCAGCACCGCGCCGCACCAGCGCAGCGGCGAACGCAGCAGACAGGTCAGCACAAGGCCAAAGCCCGCCACCAAGAGCGGGCCAACACCAAAAGCATGAATGCGCCCGACGGCCCCCGGCAGACCCGCGACCCAGCTCGCCACCCCGATCATCCAGTCAATTCCGCCGCCCATCATCTGCCAGAGCGCCGCATCGAAGCCGAACGGCATGACGGCGAGCGCCAATAATCCGAAAGGCATCACCCAGGCCGAGACGATCGGCATCGCCAGCAGATTGGACAGCAGCCCATACGGCGCCAGCCGATGGAAGTGATAAGCCGCAAACAGCGTGGTCGCGAGCCCCGCGACCAGCGACGCCAGAACGAGTCCGATGATTTCCCGCCCGCCCCACAAAGCAATGCGGACGCCCAGCGAAGTGTCGGGCACCGCCGACATCCACGGCAATCCGCGCTCATAAGCGGCGATCAAGGCGAGGGTCGCGGCGAACGACATCTGGAAACTTGGATGCACGATGGCTTCCGGGGCGATCAGCAGGACCGCAAGCGCCGCCACGGCAATCGTGCGCAATGTCAACGCCGGGCGGTCGCACATCACGCCGACCAGCACGATCGCCGTCATGATGAAGGCGCGCTGGGTGGCGACTTCGGCGCCGGAGAGCAGCAGATAGAAACTCGCCATGCCGAGCGCACACGCCGCCGCCCATTTCTTGATCGGATAGCGGCTGGCAAATGACGGAATGAGCGCAAGAGCCGCGCGAATGGCGAAGAACACAACGCCGGCCACGACCGCCATGTGATAGCCGGAGATCGACAGCACGTGGCCCAGACTGGAGACGAACATCGCGTCGTTGACCGGGGTCGAGATCGTATCGCGCTTGCCGGTGATGAGCGCCGACGCGATCGTACCTTTGTCGCCCGGGAGAGCAGCGCGGATGCGGGCATCGATGCCGTCGCGCAGGCCGGTCATCGCGGCGGCGTAGCGCAATCGCAGGCCGGGCGGCTCCGGAGCGGCGACAGGGCGAATCCGGCCAAGCACGAAGCCGGATGCGCCGATGCGCTGGAAATAGAGATCGCGCGCGAAATCGTAACTGCCCGGCCGCAGCGGCGCGAGCGGCGGATTGAGCCTGGCGCGCAATTCCACGAACGAGCCGACCGCCGGCGCCGTGCCCTTGCGCACCGACAGCCGCACGCGCTCCAGTTTCTGTGTCAGCCGGCTGGCCTCGATGCGGTGCACCCGCAGCACGATGCGATCGCTGCGCTCGCGTTCCTCCCGCACTTCCACGAATCCGGAAAGCTGCGCGCTGAAGATCGGCGCGGCGAGGACCGGATGCGAGATGAAATGACTTCGAAGGGTTGCAACCGTGAAGCCCGCAGCGACCGCCGCCAGCGCCAGCATGACCGGAAAGCCGGCAGCGCTCGCACGCAACGCAACCGCGCCGGCTCCAAGGCCCAGTGTGAGCGCCAGTCCTGCCCACCAGAAGGGTTCATGCGCCGCCGCGAAATAGAGAATGATGCCGATGCCGAAGGCCACCGGCAGCCACAGGATCGGCCGGCCCGGCGCCAGATCGACGGCGATATAGCGATGCAGGACGTCGCGGACATTGCCCGCAAAAGCGGACAAACGGTCAGGCGCCGTCCAAGCGCGCCGGCGCGCCCCGGACGGCCAGGTCGCGGCCCGTCCCCCACGCTTGTCGTCCATGGCGCGGCCTCATCCCGCGCTTGCTGCCCGCGTCCATGCTACACGCAGCGGTTGTCGCGAACAGCCGGAACGTTTGCGAACGGATCAGCCGGCCTGGACCTTGGCATAGCTGTCGCGCAGGCCGACGGTGCGGTTGAACACCGGACGGCCCGGCTGCGATTCCGCATCGATGCAGAAATAGCCCTGCCGCTCGAACTGCACCGGCTCACCCGAATTGCCCTGGGCCAGCGCCGGCTCAAGGCGTGCATCGGCCAGCACCTCCAGCGAATTCGGATTGAGCTCGCCGGCGAAATTGGCGGCGTCCGGTTCTGGCTTGGTGAAAAGCGGATTGTACAGGCGCACTTCCGCCGCCACCGAATCCTCCGCCGACACCCAATGGATCGTCGCCTTCACCTTGCGGCCGTCCGGCGCATTGCCGCCCTTGGTCGCCGGATCGTAGGTGCAGCGCAGTTCGACGATGTGGCCGGCGGCATCCTTCACCACCTCGCGGCAGGTGATGAAATAGGCGTAGCGCAAGCGCACTTCGCTGCCCGGCGAGAGACGGAAGAACTTCTTCGGCGGATTCTCCATGAAGTCGTCCTGCTCGATGAAGATCTCGCGCCCGAAGCGGATGCGCCGCGTGCCGGCGGCGGGATCGTCCGGATGATTGATGGCCTCGAGTTCCTCGCTCGCGCCCTCCGGATAATTCTCGATCACCACTTTCAGCGGCCGCAGCACCGCCATGCGCCGCTGCGCGCTCTTGTTCAGCACCTCGCGGATGGAGAATTCGAGCATGCCGAGATCGACCAGGCTGTTCGCCTTGGCGACGCCGATGCGCTTGATGAAATCGCGTAGCGCGGCCGGCGGCACGCCGCGACGGCGGATGCCGGCGAGCGTCGGCATGCGCGGATCGTCCCAGCCGGAGACATGGCCACCCTTCACCAGCGCATTGAGCACGCGCTTGGACAGCACCGTGTAGGTGAGATTGAGGCGCGCGAATTCGTACTGGCGCGGCCGTGCCGGCACCGGCAGGTTCTCGATGAACCAGTCATAGAGCGGCCGGTGATCCTCGAATTCAAGCGTGCAGATCGAGTGCGTGATGCCTTCGATGGCATCCGACTGGCCGTGCGCATAGTCGTAGCTCGGATAGATCTTCCATTGCGTACCAGTGCGCGGATGTTCGGCATGCAGGATGCGATACATCACCGGGTCACGGAGATTGATATTGCCCGAGGCCATGTCGATCTTGGCGCGCAGCACGCGCGCGCCGTTCGGAAATTCGCCGGCCCGCATGCGGCGGAAGAGATCGAGATTCTCCTCGACGCTGCGGTCGCGGAACGGACTGTTCTGGCCCGGCTCGGTCAGCGTACCGCGGGTGGCGCGCATCTCCTCCTGCGTCTGGTCGTCGACATAGGCCTTGCCGGCGCGGATCAGATCCTCAGCCCAGCCATAAAGGCGCTCGAAATAATCCGACGCATGATAGAGATGCGGACCCCAGTCAAAGCCGAGCCAGCGCACGTCGCGCTCGATGGCGTCGATATATTCCTGCTCCTCCTTGGTCGGATTGGTGTCGTCGAAGCGCAGATGACAGCGGCCGCGGAATTCGTCCGCGATGCCGAAATTCAGGCAGATCGACTTGGCGTGCCCGATATGCAGGTAGCCGTTCGGCTCGGGCGGAAAACGGGTCACGATCTCCTTCTGACGCCCGGCATCGAGGTCGGCCTGTACGATGTCGCGGATGAAGTCGCGTCCTGCTTCCGTGGCGACCGGTTCAACTGCCGTCATTCTAGGTGTCCTGTCTGTCATCTTTAGCGGCAACTGCGATGGCGCCGGCCCGCGAGACGCGGCCCAAAAACAGTGCCGAATAGGCGGCCCGAAGGCTGCCCCTCAAAGGCGCTCTATGTGCCAGTTTCGTGCCGGTCCGCCAAGTGCGCTTCGCGCGCAGTGTGCGGCAGGCCGCCCGCGGAGCCTCCGTTTACCGCCCGGCAACCCTGTGTTCATTGCGCCCGGTTCCGGGCCCTGCCGCATTGCTCTCACCGGTGGCTGTGCTACACGGGCGCGGGTTTTGA
>JAEWCJ010000304.1 GCA_023390695.1 Pseudomonadota bacterium
CTTCTCCACCTGGGAGCTGACCGGGAAATATCCCGACAATCTCAGCGACGACAAGTTCGGCGAGGCGGCGCGTTCGCTTTATGCCGATGCGCAGGAGATGCTCAAGCGCATCGTCGGCGAGGGCTGGTTCAAGGCCGCGGCCGCGGTCGGCTTCTGGCCGGCCAACAGCGAGGGCGACGACATTCTTGTGTATGACGACGCGCGCAAGACGCCGATCGCGACGCTGCACGGACTGCGCCAGCAGCTCGCGCGCCGCGAGGGCCGCGCCAATGTGGCGATTTCCGATTTCGTCGCGCCGCGCGCGAGCGGCCTCGAGGATCATATCGGCGCCTTTGTCGTCACGGCCGGCATCGGCGAGGACGATATCGCCGATCGCTTCAAGCACGCCAACGACGACTATTCATCGATCATGGTGAAGGCGCTGGCCGATCGTCTGGCGGAAGCTTTCGCCGAATGCCTGCATGAGAAAGTGCGCAAGGATTTCTGGGGCTTCATGCCGGACGAACAGTTCAGCAAGGCCGAACTGATCGGCGAGAAATACCAGGGCATCCGGCCGGCACCCGGTTATCCGGCGCAGCCGGATCATACCGAGAAGGAGACGCTGTTCCGCCTGATCGACGGCGAGCGCATCGGCGTGAAGCTGACCGAGAGCTTCGCCATGTGGCCGGGCGCCTCGGTCTGCGGGCTGTATTTCAGCCACCCGGAGAGCCACTATTTCGGCGTCGGCAAGATCGAGCGCGACCAGGTCGAGGATTATGCCCGCCGCAAGGGCTGGACCGTCGCGGAATGCGAAAAGTGGCTGGCGCCGATCCTCAATTACAGTCCGGCGAGTGTGGGCAAGGCGCAGGCCGCGTGAAAAGCCGCATCGCGATCGGCCTCTATCCGGGATCGCCGTCAGGCCGGGCACCAGGGCGGCAAAGCGCTCATTGAGCGCGGCGCGGGCGCCGGCGTGACGCCAGCCAATTCAAGGAAGCAAAACCGGAGGCTGAAATGACGAACACCGGAGCGATCCCCCCGCTCCGGTGTTGCTGAACAGTGCGACCGCCTGCGCGGTCTTGGTCTTATGACCGCCTGCGCGGTCTTGGTCTTATGGCTGTTCCTGCCGTCCAGAAATCAAAACGCACCAAGCAGGACCGCGCCGACAAAAGCGAAGACGGCGCAGACAGCCAGGACATTCAGTTTCAAGGCAAGGTGCATAAGGCCTCCCTGTGTTGTGATGAACGCGAGCTTAACAGAATGTAACCTTGGCTCGAAGCTCCCAACGCAGGATTTCCCGAAAAGTGCCGCGGGAACCGCGCGAAAAGTGACATTTTGGCTAACAACATTATGATATTCTTACGGAAATTATTTTCCGAGCCGGTTCCAGCGGACGCCCAAGTCCTTGATTTTGCTCAGATCATGGAACTTCTGTGTGCAATCCCAGATTGTAATAAAATCGAAATGCAACGGTTAAGCCTGCCGGCTGGCCAGCAGAAGGCGTTCGGCCAGCCGCCGCGCCAGCGGCATTACCAGGTACCCCGATACGGCTGCCACCGGCCAGGCGACCGCATAGGCCTTGCCCCATTGCAGGAGGAAGCTGTGGTCGAAGCCGAGATTCAGAAAGGTGGCGATGAATGTGACGATACCGGCCATCACGAAGGTCATCAGAATGGCCGTCAGCAGTCGTGTCTTGCGTTCCATGGCAGGGTCCCTGTGCGGCAGGGAAATGACCCGACGGATGCGTGAACATCAAGCCGGAAAACACTTTGTTAACGCTAACAAACAGGCGGTATTCGGCGGCCATTCAGGATTGATGAGACGTTAACGGAGTCATTCGCATTCTCCGCGTCATGTCGCGTGGCGTGCGTTTGTGTCTTCTTGGCTGTCTTGTCCTCGTCGCACTGGCCGGGTGCGGGCGCTATTTCTTTGCGCAGCGCGAGCCGTGGCGGAAGGAAGCCGAACTGGCCTGCCTGCGATCGGGGACGATCAAGGAAAGCCAGGTGCTGGTGCGGGCCGAACCGATCAACGGACCGGGCATCTGTGGCGCGGACTACCCGCTGAAGGTGACGGCGCTGGGCGAGGTCTCGAGCGCGCTCGGCTATTCCGACGTCCTGCGCCCGCCGGGCGCGATCCCGGGCGGCGGCGCCCGCCCGTCTTCGCAGCCGTCCCCGCAGCCCTCTTGGCCGGCATCCGAGCCGCGTTACGGCAACCCCTACAGCCAGCAGCCCGCGCGCGCGGCGCCGCAAGTCTCCGCGCCGCAGACCTACGACCCTCGAAGCGGTTCGGCTTCGCGCAGTGCGGCGGGAACGGCGCCGTCGAATGCTCCGCTCTCGATCACCCCGCCCGGTTTTGATCAGCGCGCCGCTTCGACGGGGCGTCTTGAACATCCGCCCGTGCGATCCGCACCTGCTCAAAGCAATTCACGCCGGCCCTCCGTCTACGATCCGCCGCCGCCGGATGACGAAGACGATGTCGCGGACATGCCCTCGCGCGGCTCGAGTCCGACCCGATGTCGCTCGCCGACCAGCTCGACTGGGTGGC
>JAEWCJ010000327.1 GCA_023390695.1 Pseudomonadota bacterium
CGACGTCACCGACATCATCGGTGACGGCATTGAGAAAGAAGAAGAGAGTTGATATTGAAGTCGCGGCTTTAGCCGCAGCCGCCGCGGGCCTCCAGATATCGCGGCAGTGACCCAAGAGTTTCGGGGCCATAGCTCAGCTGGGAGAGCGCTTGCATGGCATGCAAGAGGTCGGCGGTTCGATCCCGCCTGGCTCCACCAAATTCCACCGGACATTTAGACGGCCGCACGGGACTCCCGGAGCGGCCGTCTTGCTTTATCCGCTCCTCGGCGACAGCGGATTTCCGGCTGGCCGGTCACTTTCGACCCGCCCTGACAGCCGCTAGACTGCACCGGCCTATGTTGAGCGGGGGATTGTCATGCTGGGGGGACGTCTGGCGAGCGTTGCCGCTGCGCTGTTTCTGACAACGGCGGCGCCGGTTTCCGCGGCGATAGAAATCCATTGGTGGCATGCGATGCCAGGCGAGCTGGGACGCGAGGTCGATAAACTCGCGGCTGACTTTAACGCTTCGCAAACCGAGTTTCGCGTTATCCCGCTCTACAAGGGCCTCTATACCGAAACCATGACCGCAGCCCTGTTCGCGGTCCGCACCGGTCAGCAGCCGGCCATCGTGCAGGCGGCAGAGGTCGCGACCGCGACCATGATGGCGGCCAAGGATGCCATCTATCCGGTCTCCGAGATGATGCGGAAAGAACGGGTCATCTTCGACCGCAACGCCTTTCTGCCAGCCATCGCCAGCTACTATGCCGACATCAAGGGCAACCTTCTGTCGTTCCCTTTCAACTCCTCAACACCGATCCTCTATTACAACAAGGACCAGTTTCGTCTGGCCGGACTTGACCCCGACCAACCGCCCCTCACGTGGCCCGATGTCGAGACCGCGGCGCGAGCGTTGCGGGCGCGAAATATTCCCTGCGGATTCACGACTGCATGGCCGTCATGGGTCAATATCGAGAATTTCTCTGCCTTCCATAACGTGCCGATTGCCACGCAGGACAACGGCCTGGGCGGTCTGGGGGCGGAATTGACCATCAACAATTCGATCGTGACCGCGCATATTGCCGCACTCGCCGAGTGGCAGAAAAGCAAGGTGTTCGACTACAGCGGGCGCACCAATCAGGCGGAACACAAATTCCACTCCAGCGAATGCGGCATCATGATCGGGTCATCCGCTGCGCGCGCTGACATCATCGCCAATGCCAAGTTCGAGATCGGGTATGGCATGCTCCCCTATTGGCCCGATCTCAGCGAAGCGGCGCAGAACTCGATCATCGGCGGCGGCAGCCTCTGGGTGCTGAAGGGACGTCCCGAGCTGGAATACAAAGGCGTTGCCCGCTTCTTCGCGTTCCTGTCGCGTGCCGACGTGCAGGCCAGTTGGCATCAATGGACCGGTTATTTGCCGGTTACCCGAGCGGCCTATGACCTGACCCGGTCAAACGGCTTCTACGAGCGCAATCCCGGCACCGACATCTCGATCCGGCAGATCACCCTCAATCCTCCTACCGTCCACTCCAGGGGCCTCCGGCTCGGATCCTTCGTCGTGATCCGCGATATCATCCAGGATGAACTGGAACAGGCCTTCGCCGGCAAGAAATCGGCCCAGGCGGCACTCGACGAAGCTGTGCGTCGGGGCAATATCGTGCTCCGGCAATTCGAGAAGAATGCCCGCTGAGGGCCGCGGGCAGGCCTCTCAGACGGGTTCTTGAACCATCGGCTCATCTCTCCCATATTGGGAACGAGCGCCCGGCCGGCCTGCCGGGCTTTAAGGGGGTGCCTTCACGGGCCCCGTCAAAGTCGCTTCTAGCGAGGACTTTGAGATGTCCAGGGTGCCTTCTTTGTCCAGTCCGTTTCTGTTGGGCTTCGATGAGATCGAGCGGGTTCTCGATCGCGTCACCAAGGCCTCCGACGGCTACCCCCCGTACAATATCGAGCGCCTGCCGCGCGATGAGCACAACCCGGAACGGTTGCGCATCACGCTTGCGGTCGCGGGATTTACCCTCGACCAGCTCGATGTTTCGGTTGAAGAAAACCAGCTCGTCATTCGCGGCCGTCAGGCCGAGGACAAGGGCCGGCACTTTCTCCACCGCGGCATAGCGGCGCGGCAATTTCAACGCACCTTCGTGCTGGCCGACGGCATGGAAGCGTTGGGCGCCGACCTAAAAAACGGCCTGCTGTCGATCGATCTGATCCGCCCGCAGCCGGAACGTCTGGTGCGGACGATCTCGATCACGCCGCACGACTGAATGGAACGAAGCGTCTCAAGGGGGCGTTGAAGAGGAAGGAGAAGGCCATGACCAACGAGTCGTTGATCTTCAAGCCGACAATGTCGCCGCAGGATTTCGCGAGCTTGGGCGACGGGAAGATCGCCTATGTGAAAGCGATCCGCTCAGAAGAAGTGAGCGAGCTGTTCCCGCAGGCACCCGCATTGCAGCCCGGCATGCAGCTCTTCGCTTTGCATGCTGCCGATGGCACGCCGATCATGCTGACCGACAGCCGTGAAGCGGCGGTGGCGAATGCCTGGAGCAATGAGCTTGAGACCGTCAGCGTCCACTAGGTACGAAGCTTCCTCTCAAACGCGCCAAGGGGCCTTCCTCGGCCGGCTGGACGGGGAAGCAGGAAGCGCACCTCTTCTCGATTGAAAATGTGCGGAAAACGATCACGGTTCTGACGATGGCGTCATCGTCAGAACCGCATAGATCGCTTCCGCGTCGCTTGATTCGCGCAGCTTGCCGGCGATTTCAGGATCGCGCAGCAGACGCGCGACCTGCGCCAATGCCTTGAGATGGTCGGCGCCGGCGCCTTCCGGAGCGAGCAGCAGGAACACGAGATCCACCGGCTGTCCGTCGAGCGATTCGAAGTCAATCGGGCGGTCAAGCCGCGCGAACAGACCGAAAAGCCGCTCAAGCTTCGGCAATTTTCCATGTGGAATCGCAATGCCGTGCCCGATGCCGGTAGAACCCAGCTTCTCGCGCTGCAACAGCGTCTCGAAAATCACGCGCTCGCCCAGGCCCGACGCCTCGGCGGCGCGCGCTGCAAGCTCCTGTATCGCCTGTTTCTTGCCGTTGGCTTTCAGCGCCGGAATCACGGCGTTTGGAGCAACGATGTCGGTGAGCGGCATAAAACGGTCCGGGGATCCGTTGCGGATAACGAAACTGGTTGGAAGGCGGCGGACCATAAGGACGGTCTGCCGCGACGTCAATGGCCCGTGTTGCGGCGGGCATACAGAGCAAATCTGGGTTGCGGTAATACCTTATATCAGCGCGCCAAGGCCGTATTTTGCTTTTCCCGGCGCCGCTGCACCGACGATGCAATCCGCATGCCTTCGCGATATTTGGCAACGGTGCGGCGTGCGATGTCGATGCCCGACTCGCGCAACTTCTCCACGATCGTATCATCCGACAGCACCGCGTCGGGCGGTTCCGCCTCGATCATTGCCTTGATGCGATGCCGCACAGCTTCCGCCGAATGCGCTTCGCCGCCGTCCGCCGACGCAATTGCCGACGTGAAGAAATATTTCAGTTCGAAAATACCGCGGCTGGTCGCCATGTATTTGTTCGCGGTAACGCGCGAGACCGTCGATTCATGCATCGAGATCGCATCGGCCACCGTCTTCAGATTGAGCGGACGCAGATGCTGCACACCATGCACGAAAAACGCATCCTGCTGCTTCACGATCTCGGTCGCCACTTTCAGGATAGTGCGCGCACGCTGATCAAGCGCACGGATCAGCCAGGTGGCAGACTGCAATTGCTGCGCCAGATAGGATTTGTCGGCAGGCGCAGCGGCTTTCGAGACGCGCGCATGATAGCTCTGGTTGAGCAGGATGCGCGGCAACGTCTCCGAATTCAGTTCGACGATGAATGAGCCGTCCGCCGCCTGCCGGACATACACATCCGGAACGATCGCCTGAATCGTCGTCGAACCAAATGCCAGCCCAGGCTTCGGATTGAGCCTCTTGATCTCGGCGATCATGTCGACGAGATCCTCGTCATTCACGCCGCAAATCTTGCGCAGCGCGCCCAGGTCGCGCTTCGCGAGCAGATCGAGCCGCCCAAGCAAGGCCTGCATCGCCGGGTCATAGCGGTTGCGATCCTGCAATTGGAGCGCCAGGCATTCGGTGAGATTGCGGGCGCAGACGCCGGGCGGATCGAATGTCTGCAGCAGCGACAGAACCGATTCGACCTCCGATTCCGGCGCCCCCAGCTTTTCGGCGACCGACGCAAGATCGCCGCTCAAATAACCTGCCTCATCCACCAGATCGATCAGGTGCTGGCCGATCATGCGCCGCGCCGGGTCGGGCTCGGCCAAAGCCAGTTGTTCGGCCAGATGTTCGGCCAGCGTCCGCTCGGCGGACACAAAGGCTTCGAGATTGTACTCGCTGTCGTCGCGGCCGCCGGCGCCTACGCTTGCCCATTCCGATTGAGCGGCGGCCATGTCGTCGGCGCGGGCGGATGCATTCGCCTGGTCGCCGTCCTCCGGAAACACGTTATCGAGGCGGGTGCCGAGCTGGTCCTCCAGCGCGTCGCGGCCGGCCAGGCCCTCACCCATCCAATCGCCATCTGCAGAACCGTCGGAGCCCGCAGGCTCCCCTTCGCCGTCCGTTGCAGGGGCGTCGGGCGCTGCCGCCTCGTCGTCCGCAGCCCGCTCCAGCAGGGGGTTTTTCTCAAGCTCTTCCTCGACATAGGCCGCCAGATCCAGATTCGACAGCTGCAGCAGCTTGATGGCCTGCATCACCTGCGGCGTCATGACGAGCGCCTGACTTTGACGGAATTCGAGACGGGTGGTTAGTGCCATGCCGCTTTTTACCGCTTCGGCATGATTTGTGCATGTAGAAAATGCTGCGACAGATGGCGCACGTCAAATAGGGTAAAATATTACTCTCGCCTTAAAGCCGGAATTCTTCGCCCAGATACAGGCGGCGCACGTCCGGATTATTGACGATGTCCTCGGCCCGGCCCTCCATCAGGACTTCGCCGGAATAGACGATATACGCGCGGTCGGTCAGTCCCAGGGTTTCGCGCACATTGTGGTCGGTGATGAGCACGCCAATGCCGCGCTGCTTCAGATGATGCACCAGTTCCTGGATGTCGCCGACAGCGATCGGATCAATGCCGGCGAAGGGCTCGTCCAGCAGCATGTAATTCGGCCGGCTGGCCAGCGCCCGCGCGATCTCGACACGCCGGCGCTCACCGCCCGCCAGCGCGATCGACGGCGATTTGCGCAGCCTGGTGATGTTGAATTCATCCAGCAGCGCATCGAGATCATGCTCGCGCCGCTTCTTGTCGGGCTCCACCACTTCCAGCACCGAGCGGATATTGTCTTCCACATTCAGGCCGCGAAAGATCGAGGCTTCCTGCGGCAAATAACCAATGCCCAATCTGGCGCGCTGATACATCGGCAGCGCCGTGACATCGTGGCCGTCGAGTTCGATGCGGCCGCGGTCCGCTTTGATCAAGCCGGTGATCATGTAGAACATGGTGGTCTTGCCGGCGCCGTTCGGACCCAGCAGTCCGACCGCCTCGCCGCGGCGGACATACAGGCTTGCACCCTTCACCACCTTGCGGGTGCCGTAGGTCTTCTCAATGCTGTGGGCGGCGAGATAACCCTGCTTCGCCGGCGCGCGCGCGATCTGTTGCTGCTGGCGGCGCGGCGCTTCCGGCTGCGGACGGCGTTGCGGCTCGGCACGCTGCGGCGTTTCGCGCATTGGCGCATCCGGCGGCCTGCGCACCTCCGCATGTCGTGGATCGTATTGAGGCACCGGCTGATATTGAGCCGGAGAGTCGTATTGCGGTGCCGGATCATGTTGCGGGTGCAGCGGATAGGGCGGCTCATAAGCCGCCGGACCGTCTTGCAGAGGCGGCGAATCAAATCGCGGGGCCGGCTGGTCGTGACGCAGCAGCGCATCGTGATGCGGCAACGGCTCAAAATGCGGCACCGCTTCGGCCACCTTGGCCGGCGCCTTGGTGCCGATCAGCCCGCCAATCTTCTCCAGCTCCTGCCGCCAGTTGCCCGACGAGGATTTCCGCCTGCGCGGCGGCACACGACGCTTGCGTCGGAACAGCGAGAGAAAATCGAGCACGCGTGGCCCTTTAGGCTAACGGTCGCTTGGACGGTCATAATCGAAAGCCCCCTCGACTTTCAACGGCGCAGCCCGCGACAGAGTAATTCGGGACAAGTTAATAAAGGGGCGAAAGGCCAGATTGTGGCCGCGGGGCCGGTTTTTGCGACGGCTTGTTCTGGCCTGCCGGTGCCGCGGATTCGGGCTTGGCGTCTTTGGAGCCTGGGCTGAACATGCCTTGGACCCTTCCCCCTTCGACCCGTGCATGGCCGGTCGCAACATCCACGATCAGCCGTTCGCCACGCAGCACGTTCTGACCCTGCGTGATGACCACCCCGCCGGTCATGGTGATGGTGTTGGACTTCATATCGAAAATGCCGGTACCGCCGGTGGCGGTCTGCTCCTTCTGCGTCACAACGACGCCGCCCTTGGCTTCCAGCCGCCGGATCGATTGCTTGCCGCCGGGACCGGGCTGCGCCGCTTTCATGCCGCTCTTGGAATCCTCCTGATCGTAAAACACATCCAGCGTCTTGCTGCGCAAGGTGGTGTCGCCCTGCTTCACCACGACATTGCCGCTGAAAGTTGCCCTCTTGTCCTTGTCTCGCACTTCAAGCGTCGCAGCCTCGATATGAACCGGCTGATCCTTGTTTTGCGAGAATCCCTGCAGCGCGTTAGGGACGCCGGTATTCTGCGCCATTGCGCCGGCCGCCCCGACCAACACAACAACCGCCGCCAAAACACCGCGCATCATGCCGTCGAACTTCATTGTTGAGAATCCGCGCGTGCCGCCGACGCGCCGTTTTGCGGCAGACCGCGATTGAGGGCTTCCGGCGTCAGCATCATGTTGACGCCACCGTCAAAGCGGATCAGCGCGCCGGTGTCGGTGATTTCCAGGCGATTTGCATTGAGCGTGCCTTGCAGCATCTTCACTTCGACCGGCTTCTCGGAAACGATGCGGCCCTTTTTGATGTCGATGATCGCCTCGGACAAAATGCCCTGATAGCCGGTCGACGACGACAAAATGATCTTTTGGCCCAACGTCAGCATTTCCGCCTTGGTGTCGTAATTGCCATCCACCGCAGTCATTTCCACCGAACTCTTGTCCTGCATGTCCACTTTGGCGCGAATTTCCTTCAGTTCGACAAGGCTCGGATTCTTGAGATCCTGCGCGGCGGCCTTGGCATGAATCTCGTAGGCACGGGCGTCGCGCGTGACACCGGCAAGGCGGGGCGATTCCATGGTGATTTTCGATCCCGACACGACCAGCGTCCCCAGATCGTTCGGCAGCTTGTAGACGAAGCGCAGCGGATTGAGGAACGTGGTCAGGCCGATCGCCAACAGCCCCACTCCGATCCCCACCGGCACCGCCCTGCGCAGGAAGCGGACACGGCGGCTGTGACGAGCGGCTCCCCGGAAAGCGCGGTCGCTTTCCGAAGGCGCACGCTGGGCGGCATAGCCCGGCGTCCCTGTGTCGCTCGATCCAACTACCATGCGATTCATTCTGGAGCGGCCGTTCCGGTCTGAGAATCGTTGGCTGGGCCATGCTACTGCCCGGCTGGCGGAAAATCCCCCGCGAATATGGCCCTGACGCGGCGGTTGGCTCAGGAATGGGAAAAGATGTCCTCGGCCGACCAGCCCTGAAGGTCAAGCCGGGCCCGGTCCGGCAGAAACCGGAAACAGGCCTCCGCCAGCTTCTGGCGGTCCTCCCGGGCCAGCAACACGTCGAACTTCTCCTTCAGGCCGTGAAGATACAGCACATCGGACGCCGCATAGGCCAGTTGGGCCTCGGAAAGCGCCTCCGCCCCCCAATCCGACGATTGCTGCTGCTTGGACAGCTCAATCCCCAGCAATTCCCGGACGATGTCCTTGAGGCCGTGCTTGTCCGTATAGGTCCGGGTCAGACGGGAGGCGATCTTCGTGCAGTAAACCGGTCCCGGCATCACCCCGAATGCATTGTACAGGACGGCCAGGTCGAAACGGGCAAAATGGAAGATCTTGACGATGTCCGGGTCCGCCAGAAGGCGCAGCAGGTTCGGCGCGTCCTTCGCCCCCTTTGGAATCTGCACCACATCCGCCGAACCATCCCCCGGGGATAGTTGCACCACGCACAGGCGGTCGCGGTGCGGGTCGAGCCCCAAAGTCTCCGTATCGATGGCAACTCCGCCCTTATAGCGGGAAATATCCGGCAGATCGCCGCGATGCAGGCGGATGGTCATTCAGGTCTCATCGCTGGAATGCGCAACAATTCTGCCCCCACACGGGGCGATCACGCGCTTACCATTGAATTACTAAGAATTTTCGGCCGCAGCCGCAACAGAACCGGCTCGGATGGGCCCAGTCCCCCTATATGCGGGGGTGATAATTTACCGAAAATTACCGGCTATTCACGATTAATGCCTATCGATGGTGCAGGCGGGACATTCCTGACGCGCAATGGGCAACGCGCCGGGCCGGATGAATTGCGATGCGGATTCCTACAGCAGAAAAAAGTTTAACGCCCCTTTTGCCCGCTCTGATGATCGCTGCCTTCGCCTTTGTCGCGGGCGCTCACGCATTTTATCAGGCACCGGAAACCGGCGAGACCGCCGTGGTGTTTGCGCCGGGAACCGAACCGTCCGCAGCCCTGACGGCCATTGCGACCGCCGGCGGCAAGCTCGTCGGTGCAACCCGCATCTCGAATATTCACGTTGCCTACGCAGTCGACCCGCAATTCCGCGACCGCATCAAACAACATGGAGGGTGGTTCACCCTCGCCGCGCGGGGCCTGTGCGCCCCTTCCATTCGTAATCCAATTTGACGGTGCATGATGACAATCGATGAGATGAGGCTCGCAGCCAGCAAGGCGATCGCTGCAACTGCGCTGATCCTGGCATTATGTGTCACCGCCTCCGAGGCCCATTTTCAGGGCGCGATAGGCTCGGCCACGACAATCGCCGCCGTGACATTGGCGCTTTTGGCCATCCTGTTTGTCACCGCCCGCAACAGCCAGATGTTCCGCTATGCGGCGGTGTCCGTGCTGATGGCGCAAATCGTCGCCCTGCTCATCGCCATGCGCGGCCATCCGTTCCAGATCGACATGCATATGGCGTTCTTCGCCGCGCTTGCCGTTTCGGCGTTGATGTACGACATCCGGGCGATTCTGCTGGGTGCCGGGCTTGTGGCCATTCATCATCTGGGCCTGGGACTGGCATTTCCGAGCCTCGTCTTTTACGGCGATGCGAACCTGTCCAGGATCATGCTTCATGCGGTCATCCTCATCGGCGAGGCCGCCGGCCTGGTCTGGATGACATGGAACACGCTCAAGCTGCTCAGCTACGCCAATGCGAAATCCAGCGAGGCGGCCGATCAGGCCGAAAAGGTAAAAGAGCAGCGCAAATCGAACGAAGAGAATCACGCCCGCATGATGCGCGGTCTGCAATCGGCCTTCGGCGGCGTCGTAGCGGCCGCGGCGGCCGGGGATTTCAGCAAGCGCGTCACCACCGATTTCCCGGATCCCGAACTCCGGGCGCTTGCGCAGGGTATCAACGACCTGGTGCAGACCGTCGATTCCGGCCTTTCGGAAACGCGGCACGTTTTGTCCGCCATTGCACGAGCTGAATTGTCGAAGCGCGTGACGGGCGATTACGCAGGCGCGTTCGGCGCCCTCAAAGACGACACCAACGCCGTGGCGGACAGGCTGCGCGACATCATCCGGCAGCTGCGCGTGACCTCGCGGACGTTGCGCACAGCGACCAGCGATATTGCGCAAGGAGCCAACGATCTCTCCGAGCGCACATCGCGCCAGGCGGCAACGATCGAGGAAACAACCGCCGCCATGGAGCAGCTTGCGGAGAAGGTTATGCGCAATGCGGGCCGTGCGAACGAGGCCGCCCAGCGCACCGATACCGTCACGACGACGGCAGAAGCCAGCGGAGCCGCAATCGGACAGGCTGCTCAGGCCATGGAGCGGATAAATGCATCCTCGTCGAAGATTTCCAGCATCATCGGGATGATCGACGACATTGCCTTCCAAACCAATCTGCTGGCGCTGAATGCCAGCGTGGAGGCGGCGCGCGCCGGCGAGGCCGGCAAGGGCTTTGCAGTTGTGGCCGAGGAAGTCCGCCGCCTTGCGCAATCCACCGTCAATGCATCAGCGCAGGTCAAGTCGCTGATCAGCCAGAGTGGCACCGAGGTCGCGGCCGGTTCGGAGTTGGTGTCAAACGCCGCCCAGCGGCTGCACGCCGTACTGGAGGCCTTGCGTACGAACAACGCACTGATGTCGGGCATTGCCGAGGACAATCGCGAACAGGCAGCGGCGATCGAACAGGTCACGGCTGCGGTCGGTCAACTCGACCAGATGACCCAGAACAATGCGGCTCTTGCCGAAGAGACCAACGCTGCGATCGCGCAGACCGAGGGCCAGGCTGCGGATCTCGATCGCATCGTCGAGATATTTGTTCTGGACGAAGGCGCCGCCGCAGGATCTGCGAAGGCGCACCGTGAGCGCAAGCCCCGGCTGGCCATGGCCAGTTAGGGCCGCGACGGCCCTAACATCTTGATCTAACATACGCTTTTGGGAATGGTGCCCAGGAGAGGACTCGAACCTCCACGACTTTCGCCACTGGTACCTGAAACCAGCGCGTCTACCAATTCCGCCACCTGGGCTTGGGGGCGAGACATAAGTGCGAGCATCACACATTGTCAACGCCCAACGCCTCTATACAGCCCGAAAACGATCCTGTATTCGCCTCTCGCGCCCGCTCCGTGGTCCAGTTGAAGCGATTCCATGTCCATTAAAAGCAACGCCGACACCCTGATCACCGTCTTTGGCGGTTCCGGTTTTCTCGGTCGCCATGTCGTGCGGGCGCTGGCCAGGCGCCGTTTCCGCATCCGCGTCGCGGTGCGGCGGCCGGAACTGGCGGGCCACCTGCAGCCGCTCGGCGGCGTCGGCCAGATCCAGGCTGTCCAGGCCAACCTGCGCTATCCGCGGTCGGTGGAAGCCGCCATGCGTGATGCCTCCATCGCCATCAATCTGGTCGGCATCCTGTTCGAGCGCGGCCGCCAGCAATTCGACCTGGTGCAGACCTACGGCGCAGAACAGGTGGCGCTGGCCGCCTCCGCTTTCGGCGCCAGGATGATTCATGTTTCGGCGATTGGCGCCGATGAAAATTCGACCTCGCTCTACGCACAATCCAAGGCGCGCGGTGAGGCCGCTGTCCTCGCGGCGACGCCGGATGCGGTGATCTTCCGGCCGTCCGTCGTGTTCGGGCCCGAAGATGATTTCTTCAACCGCTTCGCCTCGATGGCACGGTTCCTCCCGGTTTTGCCGCTGGTCGGCGGCGGGGAGACGCGCTTGCAGCCGGTTTATGTCGGCGACGTTGCCGAAGCGATTGCATCGGCCGTCGAAGCCAGAACACGCGGCGGCACGATCTATGAACTGGGCGGACCGGACGTCCGGAGCTTGAAAGAGATCATGGAGTATGTGCTCGCCACCATCGAGCGCAAACGCCTCCTGATGCCGCTGCCCTTCCCGCTCGCCAAACTGCAAGCATCGCTGCTGCAATTCCTGCCGAAGCCGCCGCTGACGCCGGATCAGGTCGAATTGCTGCGCACCGACAACGTGGTGTCGGAGCAGGCCGTGGCCGACCGCCGCACACTGGAAGGTCTCGGAATCCTGCCAACTCCGGCCGATGCGATCGTGCCGAGCTATCTCTGGCGCTTCCGCAAGACCGGCCAATTCCGTACCGGCCGGCTGGCATAACGCGACCGGGTTGTTACCACCCGAGCGCCAGCGCGATCAGCCCGAGCGAGCCGACGATCACGCGCCACCAGGCGAATAACGCGAAGCCGTGGCGCGAGACGTAGCCGAGAAACGACTTCACCACGAAAAAGCCTGCGACGAACGAACAGGCGAACCCAACCGCGACCAGAATCACATTGTTGGACGTCATCTGGCCGTAGTTCTTGTAGAGATCAAAGGCAAAGGCACCAGCCATGGTCGGCATTGCCAGATAAAAGGAAAACTCCGCCGCCGATCGCTTGTCGGCGCCGAGCAGCATTGCCGAGACAATCGTGGCGCCAGACCGCGAGACACCCGGGATCATCGAGAAGCACTGAAAAAAGCCGATGATCAGATACATCGGCAGCGAGAATTGCGTTGCGTCGTGGTAGCGTGGCTTGAGTTCAAGCTGATCGACCCACAGCAATACCGCGCCGCCGGCAATCAGCGTGAAACAGACAATCCACACATTGAACAGCACGCCCTTGATGATCGAATGCGCGGCCGCGCCGATTATGGCGGCCGGCAAAAACGCGATCAGAACGCCGAGCACGAACCGCCGCGCGGCAGGGTTGGAGAACATGCCGGTGGCGATGCTCCACAGCTTGCCGAAATAAACCGATAGAATCGCCAGTATGGCGCCGAGCTGGATCAGGACGACGAAGGTCTTGCCGAAATCATCATCGCCAATCCCCAGAAACCGGTCCAGCATCAACAGATGCCCGGTCGACGATACCGGAAGAAATTCCGTAAGCCCCTCGACAATACCCAGGATCACTGCCTTGAAAATGTCGAACGACATGGAAAGTCTCCGTCGCGGCGGATGGGGAGCGGACGGAATCGGCGAGCGCCGGATCCGGCCGCGCTTTTTGACGCAACCTTTCCCGCACAGCAACGGCTAAGTCGCCTCCCCACCGAAAGGCCGTATTTACTCCTCTTACACCTTGACGAGTCAGGATCGCCCGCACATTCCCATGCTTACTCTGTTCCATCACTCTTTCTGCCCGCATTCGCGCTTCGTCCGACTTGCACTCGGCGAATATGCGCTCGACGCCGCGTTCGGCGAGGAACGCCCATGGGAACGGCGCGAAAGCTTTCTCATGATGAATCCTGCGGGTACGACGCCGGTTCTGGTGGTTGAGGGATACCCGCCGGTTCCGGGCGCGCATGTGATCGCGGAATATCTGCACGACGCTTACGGCGTAAGGCTCGAAGAATATCCGTTGCTCGGCCGGGATCTGCATACTCGCGTCGAAATCCGGCGCCTGATGGGCTGGTTCAACGACAAGTTCTTCGCCGAGGTGTCCGGACCGCTGGTCACCGAGCGGTTCTACAAGCGGCACATGACCGCGGACCAGGGCGGCGGCCCCCCGGATACCGATACCCTGCGTGCCGCACGGTCTAACATCCGCTATCATCTGGCCTATATCGGCTGGCTGGCGGCCAAGCGCGACTGGCTGGCGGGCGACCGCTTGTCCTATGCCGACCTCGCCGCCGCCGCTCACCTCTCAGTGGCCGATTATCTCGGCGATGTGCCATGGACCGAAAACGAGAACGCGAAGAACTGGTATGCGCGCGTGAAATCGCGCCCCTCGTTCCGTCCGATTCTGGCCGACACCTCGGCGGGCCTGCCGCCGTCGCCGACCTACGCCGATCTCGACTTCTGAGCGATCCGGCCACTCTCAAACAGGCGTTGAGCGAGGCCGCGCGCACGCACGGCTTCGATACGCTGGGCATCGCACGACCGGACGAGATTCCGCAGGCGCGCGAGCGTTTCGAGACATTCATCGCCACGGGTGCGCATGGCGACATGGACTGGCTCGCCACCACCGCCGCACGCCGCTCCGATCCGCGCATCTTGTGGACGGAGGTGCGCTCGATCATCATGCTCGGCGTCAATTACGGACAGGGCACCGATCCGCTCGCCATCCTGAACAAGCGCGATCTCGGCGCCATCTCGATCTATGCGCAAGGCGACGATTATCACGAGATCATCAAGCCGCGCCTGAAAGCGGTCGCCCGCTGGCTGATTGCCCAGGCCGGCGGCGACGTGAAAGTGTTCGTCGACACCGCCGCCGTGATGGAAAAACCTCTGGCGGCGCGTGCCGGTCTCGGCTGGCAAGGCAAGAACACCAATCTTGTATCCCGCGAATATGGCTCGTGGCTTTTTCTCGGCGCGATCTTCACGACTCTCGAACTGCCACTCGATACGGCCGAGATCGATCATTGCGGCTCCTGCCGCGCCTGTCTCGACATCTGTCCGACGGATGCCTTTGATGCGCCGTATAAACTCGATCCGCGCCGCTGCATTTCCTATCTCACGATCGAGCACAAAGGCCCGATCCCGCGCGAATTGCGCGGGCGGATGGGCAACCGCATCTATGGCTGCGACGATTGTCTTGCGATCTGCCCCTGGAACAAGTTTGCGCAAGAGGGGCGAGAGGCGAAGCTGGCAGCGCGTGACGCACTGCAGGCGCCGTCCCTGGCCGATCTCGCCGGGCTTGACGATGCCGGCTTTCGTACGCTGTTCCGCAAATCGCCCGTCAAGCGCACGGGACGAGACCGCTTCATCCGCAATGTGCTGATCGCCATCGGCAATTCCGGTGATCACTCGCTTGCGGAGAAGGCGGAGACATTGATCGGCGACGCCTCGCCGCTGGTTCGCGGTGCGGCAATATGGGCGCTCGCAAAGTTGTTACCGGCACAAAGAGTCGCAACGCTCGCCGACAAACACCTTCCTGGTGAAAAAAACGATAGTGTTCGCGAGGAATGGCTGCAATCGCAAGCTGCAATTCGCTCTGATTAAACGCGTTTTTTGTATTAACTTTGCTATACGTGCGCGTTCACTCGCCCTAATCTTTTCGTGAGAGGGCGATCCCGCGATGGCCAAGCGCTTTGCGAGCTGGTTGAGCGAATTCCCGAGACGCGGCTTGCCGCCGAACTCTGTCGCGGCTTACCTCTTCGCGACCGCCTGCGTCTGCGCAGCCGTTCTGGTCCACATCCTGTTCAGCGCCATCAACACCAACGTGGTGCCGTTCGCGACCTATTATCCGGCAACCCTTCTGACCTCGCTTGTCGCCGGAGTGGGCGCGGGCGTGTTCTCCGCCTTGCTCGGTCTGGCAATATTATTGTGGGCATTCGCAACGCCGATTGCCCTTCAACCGATCAATATCTTCGTGTTCCTTTTGTCTTCCGGCATCATCGTCACGGTCGCCGAACTGTACCGTTCCACCACGCGGCGTGCACATGAGGCCGAGAAAAAACGCGCCCTGCTCATTCGTGAACTGGAGCATCGGGGCAAGAACACCTTTGCCATCGTACAATCGATCGTGAACCAGGCGCTGCAGGACCGGCCGGACATTGCCGAAACCATCGTCGGCCGCATCAGATCGGTATCCGCGACCAACGACATCATCACGAATACCAATGATCACACGGCGCGTTTGCAGACCATTCTGGAGCGCGAACTCGACCCCTATGACCGTGCGCGTGTCACGCTCTGCGGTCCGGACGTCCAACTGGATGCCGAACTGGCCCGGTCCTTCTCACTGATCGTGCACGAGCTCGCGACCAACGCGGCCAAATACGGCGCCCTGTGCAGGCCCGATGGCCGCGTCAATGTGGAATGGACGGTCCAGGGCGCACGGCTGTCGATGGATTGGGATGAAAAGAACGCGCCCACGATCGCCAAACCGTTCGAGCCCGGCTTCGGCGTCAGGCTGGTCACGCGGCTGCTGAAAAACCATGGCGGCGAAGTCACGCCGGAATTCAAGCCCGACGGCCTGCACGTGCAGATCGCGATTGCGCTACCGCCCGGCCAATGCACCGATGCCAGCCTGGCGCCGGTCACGCGCGGTGAATATCGTCACTGATCGTGTCCACGGAATGCGCGGGACATTTGGCCGTGGTCCAGACCGGACCCAGATCCACGGCCTCGACCTCCAAACATTCCACATCGAGCCGCAAGGCACCGCCGCCGGAGAACAGAAGCGTCACCACTCCGCCCGGCGCGTCGGTGCCGGAAAATTCCACCGCCAGCAGGTTCAGCACCTGCTCTTTCGCCCCGCAATCCAGGTCACGGCATTTACAGGACATCACCCGGTCAAACCGCAGGGCCGTACGCCGCCGCTGCCATGCAGGACTCGTGTCCTGGGCGGCCTCCCAGTCGAAACGGTTGAGGGCGATCACCACACGATGCTCGGCCGGCCGCCACAGGATTTCGCCGATCTTCACGACAGCATCCTGCAGGTGGGCGGAAATCACCTCCAGATCGTCACGATCGAGCGCGATCAGCTTCAAAGGTGCGGACGCATTCATGACAAACCTCGCATGGCCATTGTTTATTGGGCCACGCGGGAAAATTAGGAAGCAGGCAAGCAAGGCGCAAGACGCCGCGGCCTCTCACCTGCTCGCGGAAAGCAAAAAGGTTATGCGCTGATCCGCTCCACATCCGCCCCGCAAGCGCCCAGCTTCTCCTCCAGGCGCTCGAAGCCGCGATCGAGATGGTAGACGCGATTGACCACGGTCTCGCCTTCGGCGGCGAGCGCCGCGATCACCAGCGACACGGACGCGCGCAGATCCGTCGCCATCACCTGCGCCCCCTTGAGGCGATCCACCCCCTCGATGGTCGCGGTCTGGCCGTCGAGCGAAATACGGGCACCGAGCCGCGCCAATTCCTGCACATGCATGAAGCGGTTTTCAAAAATCGTCTCGGTAATTTGCGAGGTCCCCTTGGCGCGGGTCATCAAGGCCATCAACTGCGCCTGCAAATCGGTGGGGAAACCGGGAAACGGCTCGGTCGTCACCTGCACCGGAGCCAGGCCGGCACCATTC
>JAEWCJ010000331.1 GCA_023390695.1 Pseudomonadota bacterium
GCCTTCGGTAAATGTTCGACCCGGTTCATACGAGCTTCCTGCGCAGCCAGCCGGAGAGCTGATCGAGGATCGTCACCACGATCAGGATGATGCCGATGATGGTGAAGAGGCGCGAGAAGTCGAGGAGGTCCATGCTATTCTTGAGTTCCTGGCCGATGCCGCCCGCGCCGACGACGCCGAGCACGGTCGAGGCGCGCACATTGAACTCCCACCAGAAGAGGGCGGTCGAGAGCATCACCGGCAGGACGTCCGGCACGAGCGCGTACATGATGCGCGTGGTACGGCCCGCGCCGGTGGTTCCCACCGCCTCGAACGGGCCGAGATTGGCGTTCTCGATGTGGTCGGCGAAGAGCTTCGCGGCGCTCCCCCATGTGTGGAGGGCGATGCCGAGCACGCCCGCGAACGGCCCGAGGCCGACAGCGGCCACGAACAGCAGCGCGAAGACGAAGGAATCGATGCCGCGCAGCGCGTTCAGGAACCAGCGGGCGGGATAATAGAGCGCCGGGAAGGGCGTGATGTTGCGGCTTGCCAGCACCGCCATCGGGATCGCGAGGATGCAGGCGAGCGTGGTGCCGATCAGCGCCATCGCCACGGTTTCCGCCGTGCGGTAGAGGAAGAGCGGGATTTCCTCCGTCTTCGGTGGCCAGGCGTTATAGAGCCAGCCCCAGAGACGCGGCAGGCCGGTCACGAGCTTCGCCGGATCGACCGAGGCGAGATTCCACCATACGGCATAGAGGGAGAAGACGATCGCCGTGATGATCCAGAAGCGCACGCGCATCGCCGAGAAGCCATGCCGCGTTGTCTCGATTTGGTGGAGCGCGCGTTCCGCCGCCGTCATGTCGATGTCTTTCCATGGGCTGCCTGCCGGGGTGCGGACGCCCGGCAGGCAGCGGAGGTTACGATTTCGCCTTGATCTTGCCGACGGCGATGCCCGCGTTCTCGATCGTGGCGTAAGACTTGTGCGTCGCCGGCACGAAGCCGGTGTAGCGGGCGGGGAGCAGGGTCTTCGCCTGCTCGTCGGTGATCGCGGTGAGAATTTTCTGCACGTCCGGACCAAGCTCTTTCGGCGCGCTCGGCGAGATCGCGATGGCGTCGTTCGGCAGCGGATCGGAGGTCCAGATGATCTTGGTGGCGTCCTCCTTCAGGCGCCCGCCCGCGATCATGGCGTTGCGGTTGCGGTCGAAGTCGGTGGCCATGTCGACCTGTCCGGAAGCGACGGCGATCTCGTTTGCCGCGTGTGTCGCGCCCTCGCTGTATTTCCAGTAGGTGCGGGGATCGATCTTCCACACTTCCTTCGCGTAATAGCTCGGGATCAGCCAGCCCGAGGTGGAGCCGACGTCGGCAAAGGAGATCGAGCGGCCCTTGGTATCGTCCGGGAATTTCGACACCTGCATGTCCGGCCGGCCGATGATGATCGCGAAATAGATCGGCTTGCCGTCGTATTTCACCGTTGCGACCGCCTGGCAGTTCGTCGCGTTGTTGGCGATCACATATCCCCATGGACCCATCCAGGCGACGTCGAGCTGGCCCGAACCCATGCCAACTGCCATGCCGGCCCAGTCGGTGGTGGCGAACAGCTCGAAATCGACGCCCAGCGCCTTCGCGAGATGCTGGAAGACCGGCGTGTAGGCCTTCTTGGTGTCGTCCGGATTCGGCAGGAGCGGGCCGACGCCGAAACGCAGCTTCTTGGTCTGCGCGATGGCCGGCATCGCGAGTGAAACGCCTGCGGCACCGGCACCGGCCAGCAATGTGCGACGTTTGATCCTGGTCATGATTTCTCCCCTTGTTTCTTGGTCCGTGTGGAGCGAGGCGCTCGCACGGACTTTTGGTTTTCTGGTTCGGCTTCTTGCTTCAACTTGTTCTTCCGCGCCGGCGGCCGACTTCGTAGCCGACCGCGCCGACGCCGAGCGCGAGCACGCCGAAGGCGGCCATCAGGCCGGGCGAAAATGGCATGGCGGGCGCGGGCTGCGGTGCGGAATGGGCGACGGCCGCTGTTGTCTGCGGCGTTTCACCCGTAGCCGCGACCATGTTGCTGGACATGTTGCTGTAGGTGCGCGCGAGCATCTGGCGGCCCACGTCTTTCAGGATCGCCTGACCTGCGACGCGACCCTGACCGAGCACGAGATCGATGTTCGTGATCTCCGGCCCGCCGAGATTGGCCGAGCGGTTGCCCTGCTTGTCGGCGACATGCCAGGCGAGCACTTTATCGCCTTCGACCTTGTCGACGGCGATCCTGAAATAGCTCTCGGGGCCATCGACGGATTCGCCGGGCTTCAGCCGGATCTCGTCCTTGTTGACCAGCATGAACCCGAAATTGTGCCCCGTCGGGCAGCCAACCGGATATACGGCGAAGCGCTTGTCACCTGCATAGTCCTCGCCGTAACGCAGGCTCTGCGCCTTGGCGTAGATTTTCAGGTTGGCCTTGCCGTCCTTGAAGGGCTCGGGCCATGGCGAGAGGAAGCCAATCACATCGCCGTGCTCGAATACGATCGCCTTGCGCGCGGTCGTATCCTCGATCAGGAGTTCGTTCTGTACCGGCCCGAGTGTTTTCGTGAAGACGGCTTGGCCGTTCTCGATCACCTCAATATTGACGGTGCCGGCAGCCTCGTCGATCGAGGCAACCTTGACCGTGCGGGCACCCGCTTTCCATTCGTCGCCAGTACCTGCGAGTCCGGCAAAAACCTTCTCGTCGGCAAGCACGATGCGGTCCATGCGCACGCCTGAAAGCCACTCGAACACCATCCGTTGCGGCGTGACCTCAGTCGCCTTGCCTTGATTATAAAGCTGCGTGAATCGCTGACCACCCCACCAATCAGGCTGCGTGGTGGAGAGCACCGGCGAGCCGAACGCCCATTCCCAGTCGGTGCCCGCGATCGTCTTGACGTGCAGTGTGTG
Organism: Pseudomonadota bacterium; assembly: GCA_023390695.1. The sequence continues at coordinate 2,896 of JAEWCJ010000331.1, forward strand.
GTTCGCGGTCTTGTTGTGGCCGACGGTCGCGTAATACTGATAGACGGTGCCGCCTACGACCACGCTCTGCCCGGCCGGGATCGTGACGTTCTCCTTCACGACGATGCTCATGTCGTAGTCGACATAAGTTGGCATGCGTCCGAGTACGGGAATCGGCTCACCGCGCAGCGCGACCTGACCGCCCCAGGTATCTTCGTGGTACATGAGGCCGCCTGCCGGGATAACGACTTCGCCGTTCTCGACGCGGCTCTGGCGGATGAAGACGCCGTCGAACTTCGGCGGTTTTCGCCCGAAGTCGTCGGTCACCAGCCGGCCCTGCGGCAGTCCCGGCAGTCGCGGGACGTAAGCGGGTCGCACCGGTCGGTCCTTGATGAGCGAGAAGGGCGGGGGTGGGACGTCATTTGCCGCAATCGGGTGCGCGAGCGGCATGCCGTGCTTCGCCGGTTGCAGGATTTTCGTATAGTCGCTGGCTGACGCCGGTGTCGCTGCGAGCAGTGCCGCTACAACGACGCCAAACAGAATATGTTTCGTCATGGATTTCCTCCCTCAGTTCACCGTTGCCGTTGCCGAGTTCTGCCGGGACGGCAGGGACGGCAGGGAGCAAGAAGCGAGCCGGCGGGAGAGGAACATCGTTCCCCATCCCGTCAGCAGCAGCGTGTTCAAAGCGATCAGCCATTTCGGCACGCCAGCGAGGAATGTCCCTGCGATGCCGAGGCCGACGACGGATAGGACCGGCGCGAGACAGCTCACGCACAGTGCCGAGACCGCGAGCACGCTGCCGCCCATAGCTGCGCCGGCCGATGTTTTGCCGCCGGCGCTGCGGCCCGCGATCAGTGCAAAGCCGATGAAAGCGAAAGACAAGCCTACCGAGATCGCGGTCCAGTATTCCTGCAACCGGGTGAAACTGATCCACCAGGCTTCCAGGGGCGGATAGGTGAGGCGTCCTGCGGCATTGAAGTCGCCGTCGATGAAGCCGCAAAGCTCAGCCTCTTCGAGCGTTTCCGGTACCCTGAACATAACGTAGCTCAAGGCAACAAAGCCAAAGGCTGCGATAATGAACAAGGTTGCCATCGTCCGGACGGGAATCATCGCCTGTGTCCTCGCACCTGCAGCGATGGCGTCAATAACTCACGCTCGGACTGGCCTCGCCCATGAACTCGACGAGCTTCGCGCCGCCGACCACCACGGCGCCGGGCACGATATTGTTTTCGTCGAGCTTGCGCTTCTTGAAGCAGGGGGAGCAGACATAGATCTCTCCGCCTGCTTCTACAAAGTTCTTGATGAGGTCCTTGAGCGGTGCGAAGCCTTCCTCGTGGATGTCGTCGGCGTATCCTTTCTGGGAGATGCGCGTGCCTTCCGTAGACAGGAACACGACCGTCTTCTTGTCCGACGCGACGGCGGCGTTGGCGACGACAAAAGCGACAGTCGCGTTGTCCGTGTTGTCTTTCGCGCAGGTGAGACTTACGACAAACTTGCCAGGCATTATTCTCTCTCCTTGGATAGTGGGGATTCCCCCGTTTGTGTTCGAAACCTGAGCCCGGATGACCGCGCTCAATTCCAGTTCATTCTCGATTTGATCCAGAAACTCTTCGCTGCGGGATCGTGGTGGACCAGCTCGTTGCTTGTGAGTCGGCACCAGGCGGGCAGGTCGACGGGCGCCGACGAGTCGAGCGCGGTGACCTTCAGCACCCCGCCCGGCATCCGGCGCAGCTTCTTGCGCAACTCGAGAACCAGCTCACCGCAGGCAAGGTCACCAGCGTCCCACTCGTCCGCAGTGTCGAAGGCGTCCTTCATGAGTCCGGCCCCGCGGTCACAAAGGCTGGAAGCCGTGCTCTCCCGTCTGCTCCGGCGCATGAATTCGGCACGCACATGCTCCTCCGCGGAAACTGCCGGTCCGGCGCGCGGTCGTCGAAAGGGCACGTCTCATTGCGTTGCGCTCACGCGCAAAGCAGCCGTCATCCCTGCGGTGATTGAAGGCGACTTGTCCGAATAACGTCCCGCGCAAATAATTGCGACGGAGTGAGCCCAGCACGGGGCACGACGCTCGATGAAAGTCACTCAATGGGAACAGTATGGACCGTTTTCTGGACGGTCAAGACCATTATCTCCGTATGAGGCAACTACGGGAGTTGAATCGCGGAGGCGGGCACCTGAAAAGGTCGATGCAATGCGAAGGCCATCACGGTGGGCTATCGCCCGTGCGAGCTAGCGTGTTACGAAATGACAAACCAGAAACATATGATGCGTGCGACCTGATCTTTGCCAGATGCTACGCTCGCAGAAGGAGCTGCATTCGAGTGGATGCGCATTGTCGCGGCTATAACCTGATGATCAGCCGGAGAAGCAGGCTTGGTTGACGTGCTGAATCTTGCTGAGATTGCGATGCGTGATCAACGCCACGCCGGAGATTGACGGGAACCGGATGCCGCTGGGCTCTTTGGTGTCACCTCCACTGCAGATGCAAAGGCGCAAACAAGCCGGAAATGGAAGTGGGATCAATCCACCTGATCGTCACCAAACTGGCGTGGTGCCAATGGCTGGAAAGTCGACCGGTCTGGTTTCAAATCGAGCAATGGCGTGCCGTCGATGCAATCCAGACCGCGAACAAGAATCTCGTTGTCCTCGATGGCCAAGAGAGTAGCGATACTGGTTGCGATCGGATTCGGCCGCAACGGTGACCGTAGGCTGAATGTGCCCCGTGTGGTCCCGTCGCCTTTCGGGCTCTGCCGTACCAGGTCTCGCCTTGCGAGATGGAGCCAGTAGATCACTTCAATTTTTTCATATTGCGCAAGGCCGTCGAGTGCCGCGATCCACTGCGGGAAGACTTCGATACGGCAGGCTGGGCCATCCGGACGTCCTTGCCGTGGACAGAGCACGCGATCTGACCACGGTGTATGAATTTTCCCGATATAGATAAGGCCAGCGTCCGTCGCGGACGGCGTGTCTATGACGACCTCGTTCGGTCTGAGAGAAAAGGCCATTGTAGAATTCCTTGGCTATTGGCGGCTTGTGGAAATGGCTGGCCGGCGAGCAAAGCCGCTATCCTCCTGTGCCGCCTCGGCAGGGGTTGCATGCACCTTCGTTATATTCTAATGTATATACCGTACTCAGTTCTAGTTGAAGGCCTCATTGCCAACCATGACTTGGGGTGCACCGTGAGTGTGAAAGTCGATGTTGCGGAGCTGACGACCTGCGAAGTGATCGAGAGCGGAAGAACGCTTCGTTTGGATGCGAAAGATCATTCCGGGACGCCGGTGTCAGTCAATGTCTCTTTCGAGCAGGCCGAGGCAATTCTTATGACCCTTCCTCAACTGCTCAGGAAGGCTTTGCATGAAAGAACGGGCAGCACCGGATTTCGCTTTGTCTTTCCACTGGGCCGCTGGGCTGTGGAACAGGCGCTGGGGCATGAATGCCTGATTGTCACGTTGAAAACGGACGATGGCTTTGACGTTTCTTTTGGTGTGCCGCTGGATGTGTCGCGTGCGCTTGCCGAAGCGTTGGAGCAAGGGGCGACTGCCGCGGAAAATCGCGTCGATGGAGGAGCCAGCGAACTGCGCGCATACGGAATTCCGCTCAATTGATCATAGACTATTGTCCTGCCGGTCAAGGCGGATAACGTCGACCTGTTCGCCCGCCTTCGCCTCAGGTGCAAAAGGCTCGCGGCGAATGAGAGCATTCGCGTTCGTCAGCGTCATCAGCATCGAACTGTCCTGCGTGGGGAAAGCTTCGACGCGGAGGATTCCATCGGCGTCAGGTTCAGTGCGTGCCCGCATATAGTCTTCTCGTCGATCATTCTCGGGAAGCGGGCTGATCAGCCTGGCTTGCTCAAAAACGGGCTCCTTATGTGCCAGCCCCAACATGGCAGCCATCGCCGGACGAAGGAACAGCAGGGCACAAACAAGTGCAGATACGGGATTGCCCGGCATGCTCAGCACCGGCAACCCGGCTGCTTGCCCGAACATCAGGGGTTTTCCTGGCCGCATCGCGATACGCCAGAAATCCAGAGAGAAACCGCGTTCCCTAAGAGCTGCATGCACGAGGTCATGGTCGCCCACCGAGGCACCGCCCGTTGTTACCAGCAGGTCGGCGGATTTGGCCCGGTCGAGCGCCGCTGCGATCGCTTCGCGCCGGTCGGCCGCAATTCCAAGATCGATTGCGATGCCGCCCCATGCGGTGACGACGGCCGAAAGCGCAATGCTGTTTGATCCAACGATCTGGTCCTTGCCGGGAATCTTGCCGGGCGGCACCAGTTCGTCGCCGGTTGCCAGGATGGCGACTCGCGGTTTGCGGATGACGGGGACGAGGCTATGTCCTGCCATCGCCAACAATCCGATATGGCGGGCCGTCAGAGTTTCGCCTTTGCTTGCGCAAACCGCGTCGGCCTGGAAATCGAGGCCAGCCCGGCGGATGTGTTTGCCGGTGGCCGGTACGTCTGTGATTTCGACGATGCCATGGCTTTCAGTCGCATCCTCCTGGAGTGCGATCAGATCAGCGCCGGCAGGAACCGTACCGCCGGTAAAAATGCGCACGCATGTGCCCCGCTCGATCGGGCCGTCGAAGCTTTGGCCGGCGCGAGACTCCCCGACGCGCCGGAGGCGGGCGGGGAGGGACGCGGCATCTTCGGAGCGCAATGCATAGCCGTCCATCGCCGATACCGCCACCGGCGGGTGGCTGACCTTCGCACGAATGTCTGCGCCCAGGACGCGGCCATACGCATTCTGGAGCTCGATATCTTCACAATCCAGAACGCGAAATGCCGAGACGATGCGAGCGCGCGCTTCTTCCACGGACAGCAAAGGAGACTTACCCTTGCCTGCCGGCTGCGGTTTAGCATCCGCCATGGGAGAGCTAGTCAATTCCGACCATCACATCGGACGCCTTGATGACTGCGTAGGCGGCTTTGCCCTTTTCCAGCTTCAGGTCATCCACAGCCTGGTTGGTAATGGAGGACGTGATGATCGAACCGCCAACATCGATGCGTACATGCGCGGTCGTTTG
>JAEWCJ010000090.1 GCA_023390695.1 Pseudomonadota bacterium
TCGTAGCGCTTCCTGCCGAGATCGCCGCCCTCGAAAATATCGTGCTCGCCGATCCATTCGCGCGAGGTGTTGAAAGTCTCTTCCGTATAGGGCTCGAACACGATGCGCTCGCCCGGGCCCCAGCGGCGCGTGTCCATCCGATCATGATAGCGCACCGGAAATTCCTTCTTGTAGTAATGCGTGTAAAGCTCCGGCCGCAGGTCGAGATCGCGCTGCGCGCGCTTCAATGCACGGAAGAATTTGCGCAGATCGTCCATGTCCGGATCGCCGTGGATCATGTTGGCGATCATAAAGGTGTTGTCCATGATCTTGCGGAAGCCGAGCTGCTCGGCGAAGTAATACGGCCCGCTGAACAGGGCCGCTGCCGGGATCGCGCCGTCGAGCAGCAATTCCATCCGCTTGAACAGCATGCCGTCGTTGAAGGAGAGATTGATTTTCTCCTTCGGCATGTATTGCTCCAGCGCCTGGATGGTCGCGTAATGGCTGCCGGACTGGAAGCCAACCGAGATCGGCACGCCGGCAAGATCGGCCGGCGTCTTGATCGGCGAATCCGGCGCGACGAAAATCCCCGACGGCGCCACCGAATACACGTCGCGATTGAGGCGGCCATGACCCTTGGCGGCGGCGACGTTGACCGTCCAGTGGCAGGCGCAGCTCACATCCGCCTTGCGTCCCTCCTCGAAGGACTGGAAGGCACCGACCTTGTTGCCCTTGTCGTGGATCTTGGCGTCGGTGGATTGCACCAGCTCGCGGAATTCGTAATCGAGCCCTTCCTGCGCGTAATAGCCCTTCTCTTCCGCGATCCATTCCTGCAGGCGGAAATGCGGTTCGATGATGAATTTGTGTTTGCCCATCGTTTCTCTCCCTTGTTGTTTCCGTACTCTCATTTCAGCAGCGGCTGGAAACTCGGTTCATTCCCGCGCAAACGGAAATCCAGAAAGAACTGGGTCCCCGCTTGCGCTGGGACGACCGGAAAAATATCTAGGTTTCTCTTTCATGCTCAGCAGCAGCCATCTTCGCGATGTCCGTCGCGTTCGGCGACGCGCCGCGCGCGGATCATCTTTACGTGGTCGTCCATCAGCTTGCGCGCGCCCGCGGCATCGCGCATCTCGATCAGCGACGCGAGCTCCCTGTGCACGGCGAGCACGCGCCGCGCGACCTCCGGCGTCAGCGTGCGGTTATGCGCCGGCCACGACACGTGATTGAGCGAGATGAACTGCACCACCAGCACGCGGTTATGCGAGGCCTCGGCGATGGCGAGATGGAATTCGCGGCAGCAGCGCGTATAGGCGTCGCCATCGTCGATGAGACTTTCCGCTTCCGCCAGCAACCGCTTCAGCCGCGCATGATCGGCGGGCGTCGCATGTTCGGCGGCGAGTTCGGCGGCGAGCGTCTCGATCGCGCGCTGCGCGTCCATCACCTCGGCGGCGGTCACGCCGGTGAGATCGAGCTGCACGGCGAGCGCTTCCGCGAACAGCCGCGGATTGCCGCGCGCGACTCGCGCGCCGCCGCCCTTGCCCATGCGGATTTCGGCGATGCCGAGCGCCTCCAGCGTCCGCAAGGCATCGCGTGCCACGATGCGGCTCACGCCATATTGCGCGGCCAGATCCTTCTCGGTGCCGATGACATCGCCGGGCTTCAGGCGCTTTTCAAACAGGGCGTCACGTACATCGGCGACGATCTGCGCCGACAGCGAACCGGAACGGCCAGCCAGGAACGGCTGCCCCGTGCGGGTGATGAGCGGCGTCTCGGTCTTCATCGCGGCCCTCAATTCGGGAGGATGCTAGGCCGGATTCAAAAGATCGTAAAGATAATATCTTTTGGTTGCGAGCGAAACTTTCGGCGGGCCGGCTAACCGATCATGCCGGTCGCTTTCAGCCAGGAGGCCGACCGCGCCGGTCCGTTTTCTCTCACGTACACAAGGACATCGATAACCGCGGCAAGCACGCGGCGCCGCATCAGCCTTTCGGCGGCCGCGCCGATCCGAGCCCGGCCAGACCGGTGGCGAGGAAGCGCAGATCCAGCGTTCGCCACTCGGCGTATTTCGCCGCCGGCAGACGATACGGCGCGCAGTCGCGCAACGCCTTCATCGCAATGCCGACCAGCACCGGTCCGCCCGCCGAGGCATTCGCCTTCATCAATTCCGGCCCCGCGGTGATCGCTCCGTTGCGCGCCAGCGAGACGCGCAGCACCGCCTCCAGCTTCATCGCGTTCGGCAGCCCGACCGGCAGCGTCCAGCATTTCTGCACTTGCGCACGCAACGCCGCGATCTCCTCCGGCGTCAGTTTGGTTTTGCCTTCGCCCGCAAATCCGCCGGGGGCGGCCTCCGGTTTGTCCGGCTTTGGTTCGGGCAGCTGTGGCTGATCCTGCGGCGCAGGCGCAGCTGTTTCGGCGGGCGGCTCAGGCGGCTGGGTCTCCTGCGGCGAAGCTTGTGCCGGCGGCTCCGGTTGCGCGAGAGGCGTTGCCGGCTCGGACTTCTGCGCTTCAGGCTTGGGAGGTTCCGGCTTCGGAGGTTCCGGCTGCGGCGGCTCTTCTTTAGGCAATTCCGGCGGCGGCGCGACCAGTTCGACCTCGATCGCCTCATTCGCCCGCGTCGTCGGCACCCGCCGGTCGGCGAGCACGATCAGGCCGAGCAGGCCGAGATGCAGCAGCATCGAGGCCAGCAGGATGGCGGCAGTGAGCGTGACGCGCGGGACGGGCAGGGACAAACGGCGGCTCCGGTTGCCGCCGTGGCTAGCGCATCTGCCCGCAACAGGCGAGTCCGCAGAGGCGGTGCCTCAGTCCGGCAGCACCGCCGTGGTCTCGATCTCCAGCAGCGCCTCGCGCTCGACCAGGCTGATCACCTGCACCAGCGCCATCGCCGGGAAATTGCGGCCCATCACCGCGCGATAGACCTTGCCGAGCTCGGGCAGGCTGGCGCGATAGGCCTCCATGTCGGTGACATACCAGGTCATGCGCACCACATGCTCCGGCCCGGCGCCGCCCGCCTGCAACACCGCGACGATGTTTTTCAGCAGTTGCTCGGTCTGCGCCACGAAGCCTTGCGGGAATTTCTGCTGCTCGTCCCAGCCGACCATGCCGCCGACGAACACCATCTCGCCGCGCGCCTTGATGCCGTTGGAATAGCCGCGCGGCTGCGGCCAGCCCTCCGGATTGAGGAAGGTGAGACCGCCGCCGGCGGCGGTCATTTTGCGAACGGAACTTTCCGACACATCGAACTCCTATGAAGCGAGCTTCTGCGCGCTTTCGACAGCGATCTTGCGCAACTCGAAACGCTGCAGCTTGCCGGTCTGCGTGCGCGGCAGGCTGGTCACGTATTCGATCGCGCGCGGATATTTGTAAGGCGCGACCGTCGCCTTCACATAATCCTGCAGCGTCCTGGTGAGCGCCGCATCGCCGGAAAATCCGGCGCGCAGCACGATATAGGCCTTGACGATCTGGCCGCGCTCCTCGTCCGGGCATCCGACTACGCCGCATTCGGCGACGGCCTCATGCGCGAGCAGCACTTCCTCCACCTCCGGCCCGGCGATGTTGTAGCCCGAGGAAATGATCATGTCGTCCGAGCGCGCCTGATAATGGAAATAGCCGTCCTCGTCCTGCAGGTAGGTGTCGCCCGGGAAATTCCAGCCGTCCTGCACATACCTGGTCTGCCGCGCATCGGCGAGATAGCGGCAGCCGGTCGGACCGCGCACGGCGAGGCGGCCGATGGTGCCGCGCGGCACTTCGTTGCCGGCGTCGTCGACAATCTTCGCGACATAGCCCGGCACCGGCTTGCCGGTCGTGCCGCCGCGCACGTCGGCCTCCGGCGAGCCGATAAAGATATGCATCATCTCGGTGCCGCCGATGCCGTCGAGGATCTTCAGGCCGGTGGCCGTCTGCCAGGCATCGAAGGTCGCCTTCGGCAAGGTCTCGCCGGCGGACACGCATTTGCGCAGTGAGGAAATATCGTGCTTTGCAAGATTGGCCATCATGGCGCGATAGGCTGTCGGCGCGGTGAAGCAGACCGTCGCCTTATATTTGCCGATGGCGGGCAGCAATTCCTCCGGCGGCGCTTTCTCGAGCTGGATCGACGTGGCCCCAATGCGGAACGGGAACAGCACGTGGCCGCCGAGACCGAAGGTGAAAGCGAGCGGCGCCGAGCCGATGAAGCGGTCGTCGGGCTTCGCCTGCAGCACGTATTTTCCATAACTGTCGCACGGCGCCAGCATGTCGCGATGGAAATGCATGGTGCCTTTCGGCTCGCCGGTGGTGCCGGAGGTGAAGGCGATCAGGCACACATCGTCGATGGCGGTGTCGCAGGCGGTGAAATGCTCGTAGCCCGGCTTGTTCATCAGGGCTTCCAGCGAGTCCGCGCTTTCGCGTCCCCAATAGACGATGCGCTCGAGTTCGGGCGCAAGAGCCCTGGTCTTGTCCATCTCCTCGCCGAGCCGGCCGTCGCACAGCGCGACTTTGATCTTCGCCTTCTTCACCGTGTAGGACAGTTCCTTGGCGCGCAGCAGCGGCATGGTGGCGACGGTCACGCCGCCCGCCTTCATCACCGCGAGATAGGCCGCGATCATCGTCGGATTGTTGGGCGCGCGCAGCAGCACGCGGTTGCCCGGCACCAGCCCGAGATCCTTCGTCAGCACATTGGCGATGCGGTTGATGCGCTCGGCGAGCTGCGCATAGGTCAGCGTCTCCGCTGGAGCAACGATGGCGGTGCGGCCGCCCTGCCCGTCCGTCACCCACTTGTCGACGAATTCGGTGACGCAATTCAGACGATCCGGATATTGCAGCTCCGGCAGCGTGAACAGAAATTCCGGCCACTGGTCCTGCGGCGGCAGGTTATCGCGGGCAAAGGTGTCTTTGTGTCCTGAAGGAATCATAACAATGGCTCCTGATTTTTTTCTTGCTTCCTGCCCTCAATTATTTAGCCCACTCGCGAGTGCCGGCTTCGCTGAGCGGTTCTTCAAAGCTTCGCGCGCAATCACGATCTTCTGCACTTCGGTTGCGCCTTCATAGATCCGCAAGGCGCGGATCTCGCGATAGAGTTCCTCGACCTTCACGCCCTTGGTGACGCCGAGACCGCCGAAGAGCTGCACGGCGCGGTCGATGACGCGTTGCGCGCCTTCGGTCGCATGCATCTTCGCCATCGCCGCCTCGGAGGTGACGCGGGCGGCGCCCTGATCCTTGGTCCAGGCGGCGCGATAGACCAGCAGCGCCGAGGAATCGACATCGGTGGCGCTGTCGGCGATCGCCGCCTGCGTCAGTTGCAGGTCGCCGAGCGGGGCGCCGAACAGATGCCGGTTGGCGGCGCGGTCGAGCATTTCGTGCAGGGCCCGGCGCGCGAAGCCGAGCGCGGCGGCGCCGACGGTGGAGCGGAAGATGTCGAGCGTCGACATAGCCACCTTGAAGCCCTCGCCCGGCGCGCCGAGCCGGTTGCTCACCGGCACACGCACGTCGTCGAATTGCAGTGTGGCGAGCGGGTGCGGCGCGATCACCTCGATGCGCTCCTTCACCGACAATCCGGGCGTGTCGGCGTCGACCATGAAGGCCGAGAGGCCGCGCGCGCCCGGCGCCTCGCCGGTGCGGGCGAACACCACGTAATGGTCGGCGATGCCACCATTGGAGATCCAGGTCTTGTTGCCGTTCAGCCGCACATGCGTGTTGCCGTCCGGCGCCGCGGTCATCTTGAGCGCGGCGACATCCGAACCAGCCTCCAGTTCGGAGATCGCGAAAGCGGCGATCGCCTTGCCGGCAGCGACATTCGGCAGATAGCGCTGCTTCAATTCCGGCGAACCGAACAACGAGATCGAGCCGGTGCCGACCCCCTGCATCGCGAACGAGAAGTCGGCGAGCCCGTCGTAAAAGCCGAGAATCTCGCGCGCCAGACACAGCGTGCGCACGTCGAGCTGCGGATGCAGGCCGCCATATCCGGCCGGCACCGCCGCCTTCAGGAAACCCGCCTCGCCCAGCGCCTTCACGCGCGCGCGGCAGGCTTCGTCCACGTCGTCATGCGGCAGCTTGTGCAGGTTGGCTTGCGCCCAGGCCGACAGTTCCTTCGCGAAGACGCGATGCGCGTCATCGAAGAAGGGCCAGTTGAGGGTGTCGGACAATGACATCAGCAGCGTACTCCGTCTTCACCTCCCCCCTTG
>JAEWCJ010000470.1 GCA_023390695.1 Pseudomonadota bacterium
GGCACGCCTCCGCGCGGCACAATTTCAGCACGTGGCGCCCGGCCGGCTGACGGCGGAAATCATGATAAAAGGTGATGACACCATGCACTTCGGCGCGCGACAGATTCAGCTCTTCCGCAATCAACGGCGCCGCGGCTTCGGGCACATGACCGAATGTCTCCTGCAAAGCATGCAGGATCGGCAGCACCGGGCCTTCGCAGCGTTTGAAGTCGGCGATGACGCTCAGCGCGCGGTCAGTGGTCCACGTTTCATGTGTCGGCACGGTTTACGTCTGCTCCCTAGATCAGAACATTCGAAAACTGGGCAGAAAGAGACGATGGATCAAGACGCTAGCACTAATGGTACGATCAGCATTCCTGATCGTGGGAAATGATCCCTATCCATAATCGATCGATCAGATATTCAGATCGTTACGTCCGGGCGCATGAGTGCCGTTCAGGCGGCAGCGGGCCGGGTAAGCACCTTTGCGAGTTGCTTCGCTTCGCTGATCAAGGCGCCGATCAGCGGCGTGGTCGTCTCCCGGTCGGGCACCACGAGCCCCACCGCATGTGTCGCCGCCGGTTCCACGATCGGGATGGAGCGCACGCTGTCGGTGAGTCCCAGCGTATCGGCGAGCTTGGCCGGCATGATGCTGGCCCATTGCCCCGTCCGCACATGCGCGAACAGCACGATCATGGAATTTGATTCCAGGGTGGGAGACGGCTCGGCCCCGGCCGCGCGTAGCAGGCGGTCGATAATCCGGCGGTTCTGCATGGTCGGCGTCAGCAGACAGAGCGGCACCTTCCCGACTTCCGCCCAGGTGACCTCATCCCTGTTTCCCAGCGCCCCCTTCGGAGAGGTCAGCAGCCGATATTCCTCGTCGTAGAGCGGGATCGTGCTTACCCGTCCCAAGGGCTCATTGTCGATATAAGTGATACCGGCATCGACCTCCAGATTATCGATCATGCCCAGAATCTCGATCGAGGTATGAGACAGAATGCTGAACTTGACCGCCGGATGTTTCGCACGATAGGGCGTCGTCAGCATGGCGCTCATGGCGAGCGCCGTGGGGATTGCGGCAATGCGAAGATGCCCCGCCAGTCCGCGTTTCAGGGCATCGACCTCCTGATGCATCGCACGCGTATCGGCGACGATCCGGCGCGACCATTCGAGCACGCGCTCGCCTTCAGGCGTGAAGCCCTTGAATCGGGATCCACGCTGAACCAGCAGCACGCCAAACGACTCCTCGAGACTCTTGATCGCCGCCGACAATGTCGGCTGGCTCACGCCGCAGTTCTCCGCCGCACGGCCGAAATGCTGATCCCGCGCCAAGGCAATGAGAAATTCGAGTTTGTCGATCATCTTGAGGATTCGTGGGAGGTCATAAGGACCTAGCTGATAGAAGCCCGGCGACCGAATGAGCAAGGCCGCTTTCGCAATCGGGCAATCGGAGGATTCAATAATGCCCTTATTCCATAGCTCTAAGCTATGGAATGCCACCTGAATCGAGCGGACCCGGCAGGTTAGACGTCGGATTACGTAGCCTCACAGCCAGGATAGGCCTCGCGCTCCATCCAAGCTTCGTAGGCGGGGCCGATTGCCGCGCCGCCAACCAGACCGCTCTGCCAGTCCGCCGCCACCGGCCGCACCAGCATCATCCACCCTTCGCCGTAGCAGTCCGTGTTGGCCAGCGCCGGCCGCTGAACCATCGTCTGGTTGACAACGGCAACCTCACCATCGAACGCAGCACGAACCGCACCGATCCATTTTGCGCTTTCGATGGTCGCGAATGAGCGCCCGCTTTCAAACGCCGTGCCGACGCGCTTGGGCGTGAACACCAGCACCTCACGCGCCAGTGCGATGGCGACCGGAGTCATGCCAACACGCACCAGACCCTCGCCGTCGGACCTGTACCAAGTGTGGTTGGGCACATCGTAAAGAAGATCATCGGGGAACATGCAACCGCGCACCAACGCCACGCTCGTCTCCTGCCAACTCGTTCTCCGGCTAATAGGTCAGCACGCGGTAGTCGCCGTCCATGAGCCCCTGGATCATCGTCGCCGCACCCATCATCCCCTGGCATTCCGCGATCAGATCCGCCTCTGTGACGTCGAACAGATCTAGATTTGCCGGACAGGCCCAGAAACGGGCCCCATGTTCGTGCGCTTCCCTGATCCAATCGAGCACGGTCCTTGGGTGGCCGGCTTTGACATGCAGCTTTTCAGCGACTCCCTTGATCATCAGTTTGCCTGCCGTCGCGGTACAGACAACATCGACCTCATAATCCATCGCTGCAGCAACCGCCGCGTGATAGAAGGGAGCAGCAAGTTCTTCCACATTGCGCGGATCGGTATTCAGGAGGATGATCAGAAGACGGCGTGTCACGTCACAGCCCGACGGCTGGAATACGTGCGCGGTGTCCGCGCTTTTGCGATCGCGCCGGCAACATCATGGCAGGAAATACCACGCATTTCGATGTTGTCGCCTGACAGAATCTCGATCGTCCTGTCAGGAGCCAACCTGACCGGCGTCCCGCGCAACGCAACTTCGAGATCAGGAATAACGCGGCTCGGCAAAACCGTGAAATTCCCCGTCAGCCAAATCCGGTCGATCAGACGATCCGCTCCCGGAAACACACGAATATAGGCCTCGACCCGGCCATCACGCCCGAACATGGTCTTGTCCCGGCCCACTGGATTGACGGAGTTGACGAACGCGTCCGACCCGAATTCGGAAACATGCCATTCCTCGGCAAGGCGCATTTCTTTCGCGGTTGCAGCCTCGTATGTCGGCACCCAGCCGAGCGCGTGCGACAGTCCCGCAGCGATCGCGCCCTCGATTTCGCCAGAATCTGGCTTCCGCCCCAAAACCTCCGCCACGGTCATCAGCCGCTCGGCCAGATTGCGGTGCAAATACCTGGCTTTCAGCGGCAATTTCAGGACCTGCGCCATGTCGACAAGGCTGGTGTCGGCCATGATCGTGCCTTGGTAGACTAGTGTGCCGCCGTCGAAATAACCGCTCATGCCACAGATCTTGCGGCCCGCGATTTCGATCTCATTTTCCGGCCGATACCGGGTTGCCAAACCAAGGCGCGCCAAAGACGAGGCAAGCGCCTCGCCAATCGTTGCCGCAGCACGCTTGAGGTCGGCCCCCACCGTCCTACGGGCAACCACCAGGTCCCATGCCAACGCACCCGGCGCCATAAAGACGGCTCCCCCGCCTGTCACCCGGCGTGCGAGCTCGATTCCGGCCGCATGGCATCTGTCGACATGTACCGACTGGCCGAGAACCTGATGCCGCCCGATCAGGACGGATGCGGGATAACGGTGAAAACGCAACGTATCGGGAATCTCGCCGGTTCGATGCAGCTCGGTCAGCACGGCGGTCATTGCGACATTCCAGCGCGCCGACATTTCACCCGTATCGATGACGCGCAGCGGCGCACTCATTGCGGCAAAGCCTCTTCGATCTTCAGCCGCCGCCCCCATTTGTCGAAGAAGTGACCATCATTGAGAACAAGACGATCCTCGGCGATCCGCCGCTCCAAGGCCCGTAGCGAGATACGGGCCTGGGCATCTTCCACAGGACCGCCCTCCGGCGCGGACAACGTAGCGAAGAGAACGCCGTCCCAGGTGACACCCGCGCTCGTCAGCAGATTGCAAAGGCGCATCCAGTCCAGTTCTTCGCCGATGACATGCATAAAGGTCGAGCGCAGGGGCACAACGGTGAAGTCACCAATTTCGATCAATACCACAAGCGCCGTGAATCCGCCCGAACGGCGGAATTCGTGTACCACCCATTCGTCGAACAGGAAAATATCGTGTCCGGACGCGTCAGACTTCGACAAGCGGCAACTCCAGCACTTCACCATCCATTAAACTCAGGAATGCGCCGTTTCGCTCTTCCTCGAACCAACGCTCAAAAGCGGCAAGATCATCATCAACACGCCGTACGATGTCTTCGGATGAATCCGCCTCGTTCATCTGCCAAAGCAACAAAATGATCGGCTTGAACTTCTCAGCCACCTCACGCTGCGACTCGGTCGCTCCACTCCAGTTCAACTCCCGCAGGAATGCCGAGGATCCCAGTTTGACCGCCTCCTCCTCATCCTTAGCTCCAGCCAATGCCTGCGCGACGGAATGCACCAGATTCAGACGGCGGAACGCGAAAGCACGAGCCCGCTCCAAAACCTTGATCCGCTCCACCGCTTCACGGCGATACGAATCTTCGGCGCCGCTCGCTGCGCGGGCAGCCGCATCAAGCCGCTCAAGATATGAATCGATCGATGTTCGGCTCATCGTACTGTCCTCAGAGAAGATGGCGGAAGAGAGTGGGAGTCGAACCCACTAAGAACCGTCTCGCGGCCCTTCCCGGATTTGAAGTCCGGACGCCCCACCGGGGACGCTTCTCTTCCTGAAAGCGAATGTCTGGGCTCGGCGCTTTCGCCCGCTGGATATCGGAACAAATCCAGACGATGCTTATTGATGCGCCGAAGATCGCCCCGGCGCAGCGTCACCCCATGACGATCAAAAAACTCAAGAATTTGGATGGCGACCTTGCGTCCATTGTCAAGCTGATCGCGGAACTGCGCAGCGGAGAATTGACCTCCCGGCGTCGAGGCGGCCAGGCGGTTCGCGATTTCGACCATTTCCGCCACCGTGCCTCGGAGAAAGAAGTGGTCGTGCGCAACCTCATCCAGCCGTCCAATGCGGCCCAGCAACTTCAGCAGCCGGCGTATATCCGCCTCAGGGGCATTGAGCAGGCCTGCAATGTCGCGCACGCGCGGTGGGCGGAACCGCTCGGTCGCGCTGATAAGCGGGCGAATACGTGCCCAAAGCAACTCGTCCTGCGGCGTCAGGCGGACTTCATGCGTCGGCAGCTTCAGCCATGCACCATCCAGGACCGTTTCTCCGCGCCGCTGCAGATCCTGCACCATGGCGGCGAAAGCCGGCGCTGGCAGGCGCGGTTCGAGCTGCAAACGCAGCCGCTCAAGGCCCATACCGGCGAGATCCGGGTAATCGGCATGGTACTTTTCAAGTGTTGCGAGCAGGCTGCGCTTCAATCGCAACCAAGTCGCCGGCAACAGCACCAATGTCGCTTTGGGTGCCGCGATGCGCATCAGCGCATTGCGTTCGGCAATGGCATCAAGCTCCGGCTGCGCCATAGCATGGTCCCGCGCGAACGCGATCACGTCTGCATATCCCGGCGCCCGGTCCAGCAACTTTAACAGCGCCTGTTCAGGATCAGGGATTGCGCATGCCTCCAGTTGCGCGAGACGCTCCGCCGTACGCCGCTTGCGCGCAGGTGCCCGTAGATCAAGAAAACGGCCGCCGCCAATTGTGCGCTGCGCGCTCGTGTCGCGAAGTACGAAACGGTCCCCAACCGCGGCTGCGATTGGGCGCTCCAACACAAGCTGCACAAATGCAGTACTGCCCGGCGCGACCGGTGCGTCCTGAAGCAGCACGATACGCGCGCCGATCTCCGTTGCTGCATGGTGCAGCCGGACGGGCATCCATTGGCCGATGGGTTTAGTCTCGGTCGGTAAAACCCGCAATTCCGCGTCAATCCGGTCGGTCGGCGCGTGCAGTTGCGGATCAACCACGATATCGCCGCGCGCGATCAGGTCCTTGGCAATCTTGTCGCCGACCAGATTGAGGGCGCAGCGATCACCCTCCCGGCCCATTTCGGCCTCACGATTTTGCGCATGAAGGGAGCGGATACGCGCAGGCAGCCCGGAGGGGCTCACCAGCACATGATCGCCCACGGCGATATGGCCGGACAGGACAGTGCCGGTCACCACTGTGCCCGAGCCATGCAGCGTAAAAGAGCGATCCACGGCCAGCCTGAAGCGTCCCTTGTCAGCCCGGTTGCCCAGAGCATGGGCGGCATCGAATAACGTTTGCCGCAAGGCGTCAACGCCCTGCCCCGTGGCCGACGACACGGGCATAATGTCGATGCCCCTCAATGACGTTTGCGCCAGCGTATTGGCGATGTCGTTGGCGACGCCAGTGATCCGGTCTCTATCAACCAAGTCGCACTTGGTCAGTGCAACAACGCCGCGGCTGATCCCCAGCAGATCGACGATAGACAGATGCTCTTGCGTCTGCGGCATGATGCCATCATCCGCGGCAACGACGAGCAGGACGAAATCGATACCGGTGGCGCCGGCCAGCATGTTGTGAACGAAGCGTTCGTGACCCGGCACATCGATGAAACCGATCACGTGCCCGTCACCTGTCGGCAGATAGGCAAAGCCGAGATCGATTGAAATACCACGTGATTTTTCTTCTTTCAGCCGGTCGGTATCGACCCCCGTGAGGGCACGCACAAGCGACGTCTTGCCGTGATCGATATGACCTGCGGTGCCGACAATCATGCCACCGGCTCCGGAAGAGATTGTGCAGCGAGACCTCTGGCCCGCTCCAGTTCGGCAGGCGCGAGTCTGGCCTTGACCGCGTCAACAAACGGCGCGGCAAGTCCGCTGCCACCAGCCTGTCCGCGCAGAAGCCAAGCCATTGCCGCGACAGGATCGCGGGGTACGCCGGCGCCCAGGTGGAACGCGGCGCCAAGCATCGCCTGCGCGTCGGCGTCACCTCTCGCGGCGGCCTTGTCCCACCACAGCACCGCCGCCGCCGGCTCACGTTCGACACCAAGCGCGTTGTGATAGATCATACCAAGCCGCGTCATTGAGGCCGCGACCCCTTGCGCCGCCGCAGCCTCCGCCCAGCGCTTCGCCTCCACATAGTCGGGGGAAATCATCTCCCCCTCCAGCAGCATCCAGCTCAACATATCTTGCGCCGGTGCGTCGCCGGCTTCGGCGGCGGCGCGATACAGTTCGGCCGCGCGCGCTGGATCGAACTCCACGCCCTCACCCTTGAAATACATTGCCGCAAGATTGCGCTGACCGGCAGCGTCACCGGATTCGGCAGCCAAGGTCAGCCAGCGCAAAGCCAATACCAAGTCGCGCTCGACACCGAGCCCCTCGGCAAAGCAGGCGCCGACATTGTTCTGCGCACGTCCGACGCCGGCCTGTGCGAGCGGCCCCCAGATCGCAAGCGCCTCGGCATAATCCTGCCGCTGGGCGGCCGCATAAGCGGACGCCATCTGCTCCGTGACCCGCTGAGTGTCCCGCCGGGTTGTCGATGAGAAGATGCGGTCCAGCAATCCCATCATCCGCGCCCGCTCAATTGCAATTCCGCAAGATTGGTCACAAATCCTGCTTCATCTTCGAGACAGCGCAGATCCAGGATGCACGTCTGATTCTCAATCCGTCCAATCACGGGAACCGGCAAAGCACGAAACGCAGCCGCCAGCGCCAGCACAGCACGACCTGCGCCTTTCGCATTAGCTGCACTGCAAGCGATGCCACTGCTGTCGATGGTCTCCTGCGGCAAAGCGCCGGAGCCGATCTGGCTTGTGCAGCAGACGACGCTGGCGACAAACCGATCACCGATCGCCGCAACGACCGCGGGCAAGAGCCGTGTCGCCAGCGCCTCGACTTCGTCCCTGGGGCGCGCGAGCATCCGCAAGGTCGGCAAACGCTGCGCAAGCCGGTCGGGATCGCGATAGAGCCGCAATGTCGCCTCCAGCGCAGCGAGCCGGATCTTGTCAACCCTGAGCGCCCGTTTCATCGGGTTCTTGTTGAGGCGGGCAATCAGATCCTTGCGGCCGACGATAAACCCGGCCTGCGGTCCGCCGAGCAGCTTGTCGCCGGAAAAGCTGACAAGATCGGCGCCGTCGGCGACTGCCTCGGCCACAGTCGGCTCATGCGAAAGCCCGTAGCGCGACAGATCGACCAGTGTGCCCGAACCAAGATCGTTGACCAGCGGCACACCCCTCTCCCTCGCCAATGCGGCAAGCTCGCGCGCCGGCACTTCCCTGGTAAAGCCTTCGATCCTGTAATTGGAGGTGTGAACCTTGAGGACGAGCCCGGTCCTCGCCCCGACCGCCGCCTCATAATCCTTCATATGCGTGCGATTGGTGGTCCCGATCTCGACCAGCTTCGCGCCGGCCCGCGCCATAATGTCGGGCATGCGGAAAGCGCCGCCGATCTCGATCAGTTCGCCACGCGACACGACGGCGTCCTTGCCTTTGGCGAGCGTGTTGATGATCAGCAGTACCGCCGCGGCATTGTTGTTGACGACGGTGGCGTCCTCCGCCCCGGTCAGTTCGCACAGGAGACCGCGGATCAGCGCGTCGCGCTCGCCGCGGCGGCCGCCATCGAGATCGAATTCCAGCGCCAGCGCCTGCCGCATGGCGGTGACGGCGGCTTCAACGGCCTCCTCCGCCAATTGAGCCCGCCCGAGATTGGTGTGAAGGACGGTACCGGTGAGGTTGAAGACCGGCCGCACCTTCGGCCGGGATTCCCGCTGCAGCGTTTCGAGAGCGCGTGCAGCAAGATCTTCCGCCTGGACCGATGCCGCCTGACCGTTGCGAAGCGCTTCGCGCGCCGCGTCAAGCGTGCCGCGAATGGCCGCCACCGTCAGCATCCGGCCGAAGCGCTCGACCGCTCCGGCTGCAATACCGGTTTTCAATACTTCGTCGACCGACGGAATACGGGCGAAGGATGGTACGGTCTGGTCCATGCCGCACCTTCAGTATCCGAGCAGAAACGGATTGACGCTGCCGCGACGGAACCCCAGATCGCGCACCAATAGGTCGAGTGCGAGAGTGGCGACGTCGTCCGCGACGGGATCCAAGGCCGGATTCTTGTCTTGATAGA
Organism: Pseudomonadota bacterium; assembly: GCA_023390695.1. Next base: position 8,702 of record JAEWCJ010000470.1, read on the forward strand.
CGACCTTCACATAACTGCGACAGCTCTCACAGACTTCCGCCTTGATATGTCCGGGTCCGCCATCGATCTCGCGGTAGGACATCTTGGCGGTTGAGCCGCACACCGTGCAGCGCGCACGGATATAGTTCCAAAGCGTGCCGCAGAGCGAGCAGGAGCAGAATCTCGCTCCCTCCGCTCCCGCCCAGCCGACAATGGCGCTCGCGACCTGCGGCCCGCCGCAGGCCGGACAGGCGCCGTCGCCGACCGGCTTGAGCGCGGCTGGATCAAGGCGCTCCGCCAACCGCGCGAAATGCACCTGAAGGGCGGCCGCAACGAAGACATGCTCGGCAAGGGCCTCGATCGGGATCGTGTCCGCGAGAACGTTGCGGATCATCGTATCCTGCATGTCCACGTCCGCAGCCCGCAGGCGGTCAAGCGCGGCGCGGGCTTCTGCCGGCATATCGAGGTCGATCGCGGCTTCGACAAGCCGCTCAAGCGTCGCGTCAAATGCCACATCCGCCGTAAAGGTGTTGCGGTCGAGTGGTGGCATCCCGTGTTCGCTGGCGCGCGCCAGTGTTTCCGCCGGCGGGAAATCCGGCTCCGGTAGCCCGTTCTGGATTCTGGATTGGAGGTCGGACAGGCCAGCTAGGAAGCGGAGATAGCTCTCCAGATCGTGACCATCCGCCAGTGACCTGAGGCGCTCGGCACGTTCAGTAAAAAGTTGCGTCGGATCAGGAGGCCTAGCAAAGGGGGGCTTCGCTATATTTCCGATGACCGATGGATCAGGTTGCAGATCGCCGACTTTTGTCATTTCAAAACCTCACGAACCGCACGGGCCACGTGGCGTATGTGCGGCGCCAACCAGCGGCGCCGCACAGATTTCAGCTTATGGCTTTCCGGTGACGAGTTCCTTCAACCATTTGCGGTGATGTCTCCACGCCCAGCCGCCGGTGACACGTCCCCGTGTCATCGCACCGATGGTTCCGCGCACCCAGATCGCCGCGTAGACATGCACGATCCACACGCAGATCGCGACCACTGCGGCAATGGCATGAACGAGCACTGCAACCCGCTTCTGGGTCACGGTGAAATACTCGCCGAAATACTGTTCCCAGACCACGATACCGCTGGTGATCAACACGATGATCAACAACGACATTGACCAGAACACCATCTTCTGTCCGGCATTGTATTTGCCGACTTCCGGCAGGTTCTCATCATGACCGGCAAGCACATCCCGCAGGCGAGACATCCAGACGCTGTCCGTCCGCTCCCAGAGATTGAGCTTCCAGAAGCGGAAGAACAGTCCCATGAAGCTGAAGAACAAGACCACCCCGATCCATGGGTGAATCATGCGAGTCGTGCTCCCCCCACCGAACAGGCCGGTGAGGAAAAAGAGACTCGGATGAAACAGCGCGAGGCCGGATAACGCCAGCAACACGAGGCTTGCCGCCGTAATCCAGTGATTGATCCTCGCGCCGGTCGTGTAACGGTCGATCGTGACCGGGTTACCAGGATGAACGCTGTCACCAGGAGCGACTTCCGTCGTACTCATGAACGTCCCTCCGTCAGACGCTTGGCGTTCTTCTCATCTTCATCGGAGACCCGGTTGGGTCCGGAGACGACATGATGGAGGAAGCCAAACGCGGCGAATGCACCGATCGCCGCAAGGCCAGCATATTTAGTCACCCCCTTCCAGACTTCGACGATCGGACTGATCGTCGGGTCTTGAGGAAGGTTGGCATAGATCTGCGGCTTGTCGTTGTGCTGCAGCACATACATGACGTGCGTGCCGCTAACGCCCGGCGGATCGTAGAGGCCGGCATTCTTGAATCCACGCGATTTGAGATCCGTGATGCGCTTGTTTGCCCACTCCTTCATCTCGTCCTTGGTGCCGAAGACGATAGCCTGGGTCGGGCAAGCCTTCTGGCAGGCCGGACCCTGGCCGACCGCGACACGGTCGGAGCAGAGCGTGCACTTGTAGGCCTTGTGATCGACCTTGGAGATGCGCGGGATGTTGAACGGGCATCCCTTCACGCAATATCCGCAGCCGATGCAATTCTCCTTCACGAAATCAACGATTCCGTTGGAGTATTGCACGATCGCACCCGGAGCCGGGCAGGCCTTGAGGCAGCCCGGATCCTCGCAATGCATGCAGCCGTCTTTTCGGATCAGCCATTCGAGATTGCCGGATTCCGGGTTCTCGTACTCAGTGTAACGCATCAGCGTCCAGGTATTCGGTGTCAGATCGTGCGGGTTCTCATAGAGCCCGACGTTGACGCCGACTTCCTCGACGAGATTGTTCCACTCAAGGCACGCCACCTGGCATGCCTTGCAGCCGATGCATTTGGACACGTCGATCAGCTTGGCGACCTCGGTTTGCCGCTTTGCAGGCGGCGTCACCGTCGAAGCTGAACGGCGGATCAGGTCAGCGTCCCCGAATTTTGCCGGGACGGGCTGGGTGGTGGGGTTCGGGACTGGAGGAAACATGACCAATCTCCCTTATGCCACCGGCCCAGCGATGGGCTCGACATTGACCAAGAACGCCTTGAACTCCGGGGTCTGCGCATTGGCATCACCCACAGCAGGCGTCAGCGAATTCACCGGCGAGGCCTTCTTGGTTTCGCCGATAAAGCCGAAATTGAGCGGCAGGCCAACGGAATGCACCGTCTTCCCGTCGATCTGCAACGGCTTGATTCGTTTGGTGACGACGGCTTTGCCTTTTACCTCCCCGCGGTTGGACCAGACCCGAACCATCTGTCCCGGCCTGATCCCCTTCTCCCGCGCGAGCGCCTCCGACATTTCCACGAAGAACTCGGGCTGTGTGACCGCGTTCATATGGACGGACTTGGTCCAGTAGTGGAAGTGCTCGACGAGCCGATAGGTGGTGGCGACGATCGGGAAATCCTTGGCATTGCCAAAGACCTCCATATCGCCCTTGAACACCCGGGCCGCAGGATTGCCCCGCACCTTGGGGAACAAGGGGTTGGGCACCGGCGATTCAAACGGCTCGTAGTGAACCGGGAACGGCCCTTCTGCCATCATGCCCCGGGCAAACAGGCGTGACACACCCTCCGGGTTCATGATGAAGGGACCGGTTCCGCGATCCGGCGGAATGGTCGCCACGAAGTCCGGCACGTCGGCGCCTGTCCAGCGCTTGCCGTCCCAGAACACATACTTCTTGGCTTCACTCCAGGGCTTGCCTTCCGGATCAGCCGACGCCCGGTTGTAGAGAATGCGGCGGTTGGCCGGCCAACAGAATCCCCAGCTTCCGTACACATTCATGCCGGACGGATCGCTGTTGTCGCGGCGTTGCGCCAGGTTGCCGCTCGGACCGTAGATGCCGGTGTAGATCCATTGCACACCGTCGGTCGAACCGTCGTCCCGCATCTCGCCGAAACTGGCGAGTTGCTGGCCGGCCGGCCGGGTTACCTTGCCTTCGGCGTCCCTCAGATCCACCAACGCCTTGCCGTTGAGCTCTCTGAGGAGTTCATCGGCCGTCGGATCATGCGGGTTCTTGTAGCTCCAGTCGACCGCCATCAGCGGTTCGGCTGCCTTGCCGCCCTCCTTCTCGTACAGACCGCGGATGCGATGGAAGAGGTCCGACAGAATCTCGATATCTTTCCGGGATTCGAAATACGGATCCGCCGCCTTCCACTTCCACTGAATGTTACGGCTGGAATTGGTAAAGCTGCCCTCTTCCTCGACGAAGGATGTCACCGGGAGCATGAACACTTCGGTCTGGATCTTCGCAGGATCAACGTTGTTGAACTCGCCGTGATTTTCCCAGAACCGCACCGTGTCCGTCTCGATGGGATCCATGCTGACGAGAAACTTCAACTTCGACAGAGCCGCCCGCGTCTTGTTTGCATACGCGATCGACATCAGCGGGTTGAAGCCCTGGCAAAGCAGACCAGTGGTCTTGCCCTGGTGCATCACATCGAACATGCGCAATGCGTCATAGGCGATGTCAAGCTTCGGCAACCAGTTGTAGCCGAATTCGTTCTCCTGCGTCGCCTTGGCGCCGTACATGCTCTTCAGGAAGCTGACATAGAACTTCCTGTAGTTCTGCCAGTAGCTCGTCTGGTTGGGTTGCAGCGGCTTGAAGGTCCGCTTGCCCAGATGCGACTCCAGCGTCGGCTCGCTGTCGGTCGGCATTGCCAGATAACCCGGCAATGAGGCCGTAAGCGTACCGATATCGGTGATACCCTGCACATTGGAATGGCCGCGCAGCGCATTGATGCCGCCGCCGGGCACGCCGATATTGCCGAGCAACAACTGGATCATCGCCGCGGTACGAATGTTTTGCGCACCGTGCGAATGCTGGGTCCACCCAAGCGCATACATGATCGTCATGGAGCGATCACGGGTGGAGGTCGAGGCGGCCCATTCGGCAACCTTCAGGAACTTGTCCTTGGGTGTGCCGGAAACGCGCTCAACCACTTCTGGCGTGTAAAGCGCGAAGTGGCTCTTCATCAGCTGGTAGACGCAGCGCGGGTGTTGCAGCGTCAGATCGCGGACGGCGAAACCATCCGCCCCGATCTCATATTCCCACGAGCTGCGGTCATAGGCCCGCCGGTCCTGATCGTAACCAGTGAACAGCCCCTCGCTGAAGCCGTATCCCTCCTTCACGATATAGGACGCATTGGTGTAGTTGCTCACGTAATCCTTCTGGATCTTGTCGTTGGTGAGCAGATAATTCACCACTCCCATCAGGAACGCGATGTCGGAGCCCGCGCGAATGGGCGCATAATGATCCGATACGGCAGCCGACCGCGTGAACCGCGGATCAACAACCATTAGTTTCGCGCCACGCTCGGCTTTCGCCTCCGTGACCCATTTGAAGCCACATGGATGCGCCTCAGCAGCGTTTCCACCCATGATCCAGACGACATCAGCGTTCTTGATGTCCGTCCAGTTGTTCGTCATTGCACCGCGACCGAATGTTGGGCCCAAACTGGACACCGTCGGTCCGTGTCATATCCTTGCTTGATTCTCGATCTGCAGCATCCCGAGACCGCGCGCGACCTTCCAGGTCACCCAGCCCGTCTCGTTTGTGCAGGAGCTGCCCGACAGAAACGCCATTGTCGGCCAGCGATTGACGGTCACGCCGTCCTTATTCCGCTCGATGAAGTTCTGATCGCGATCTTCCTTCATCAGCTTCGCGATACGGTCCATCGCGAAGTCCCAGGATACGCGCTCGAACTTGTCGGCGCCGGGCTTGCGATACATCGGATACTTAACGCGAGTCTTCGCCCTGATGTAATCGATCGCGCCTGCACCCTTGGGACACAATGTTCCGCGATTGACCGGATTGTCGACGTCCCCCTCGATATGGGTGACTTCCATCTTGCCTTTCTCGGCCTTGCTCTCGGCCGAGAAAACCATCATGCCGCAGCACACGGCACAATAAGGACAGGAGCTGCGCGCTTCCTTGGTCTGCGCGAGTTTAAATGGTCGGATTGCTGCTGCATGGGCGGCTTCGATTTCACCAAATCCAAGCGCACCGAGCGTCGTCCCGGCCAACCCCGCGCCGGTGCCCTTCATAAAGGAGCGCCGGGAGAGTTCCATATTCATGGACGTTTCCTCGACATCGCCCCGCCCGGGGGACTTTCCGAACTCAAAGTTCGTCTGAGTCAAAAGCTAGATTTTCATTTTTCCAAAGTCAAATAAGCAATCATATGCACAATGCCGCAGGCACAGTAAAAATTGCCAATGAGGCTTTCGCTGCATCTGCGAAATCGTGTTTGGGGCGTCCATAGCCTTACACTATGGGCTGATAGATTCTATTTCTCGCGCTACCCAATTCTGTCTGCCTTCAAATGATCCTTGACGGCAGTTTCAGATCGGCGCCACTCTTGACGCGTGGAGAGAAATCTCGCTCCCGAGGATCGGGGCTTTCTCAAGCATCGGCCATGTGTGGCAGAGACGACGCGTCGTGCCATCGGAGTTGCATTGTCGCTCGGCCTTGGCGTTTCCATTTTCTTCATTTTTGCAAATGCTGCAACTCACGCGTTGGCTACCTCCGCAATCAATTCGTCCGTGCTGCGGCCCTGGACAGGGTCGCACCTGCCGGAATTCTCTCTGAAAGACGTTGGCGGAAAATCGCTAGACCTATCCGATTATCGCGGGCAGCCCGTGCTCGTGCATTTCTTCGCCACATGGTGCGAGCCATGCCGGCCAGAGATGCAGGCTCTCGAGCGCCTTGCACAGCATCCCGACGCAGAGGCGTTGCGGATCATTTCCATTTCCGTCAACGAACCGGCTTCGCGGGTCCGGCGCTTCCTTGAAAAAACACCGGTAGGTTTTCCCGTCCTGCTGGACGAGAATCGCACGGCATCGAGAACATGGTCTGTGGATCTCCTCCCGACCACGTATATCCTCGACGCCGACCTCACCCCGCGTTTCCATGTCGAGCACGATGTCGAATGGGATCACGTGGATATCCTCGAGATTCTGAACGTTCTAACGACTCGCTCCGGCGCGCCCCAAACCAAACCATCGCCATCCGCAACGATCCGATAAACGGGAGGATTCCTGCATGAAACTCGACAGACGCGATCTGCTGAAAGCTGGCGTGACCATGTGTGCAGCAGCGGCGCTGCCGCGCATGGCGCTCGCCCAGGTGCCCTTCGCACCCAAACCGAGCGGGTGGCGCACATTCGAGATTGTCACCAAGGTCGACATCGCAAAGCCGCAAGGCAAAGTGCAGGTCTGGCTGCCGGTTCCGTCCGTGAATGAAGGCGACTGGTTCAAGTCCGGCGAAAGCAGGTGGACGACAAACGCAAAAGTCGTCTCGCTGAAGCAGGATCCCAAATATCGGGCCGCCTTCGTACATGCAGAATGGGATGCAAACGAGAAAGCGCCGACGCTTGAAGTGACCAGCCGCTTTTCCGCGCAGGACCGCGCAATCG
>JAEWCJ010000004.1 GCA_023390695.1 Pseudomonadota bacterium
ACGCGTTGGTGCCGCCAAAGCCGAAGGAGTTCGACAGGACGCTTCCCAACACGACGTTGTCCTTGCGTTCACGCACGATCGGCATGTCGGCGAATGCGGGATCGAGATTCTTGATGTTCGCGCTCTCGCAGATGAAGCCGTTCTTCATCATCAGCAGCGAATAGATGGCTTCCTGCACACCGGCCGCACCGAGCGAATGCCCGGTCAGCGATTTCGTCGCCGAGATCGGCGGACATTTCGCGCCGAAGACCTCGCGGATCGCCTCGATTTCCTTCTGGTCGCCGACCGGCGTCGCCGTGGCGTGCGGATTGATATAGTCGACCGGCACTTTCACATTCTGCAGCGCCATGCGCATGCAGCGCACGGCGCCTTCGCCCGACGGCGCGACCATGTCGTGGCCGTCCGACGTCGCGCCGTAGCCTGCGACTTCGGCATAGATTTTCGCGCCACGCGCCTTGGCATGTTCGAGCTCTTCGAGCACCAGCACGCCGGCGCCGCCGGCGATGACAAAGCCGTCGCGATCGACGTCATAGGCGCGCGAGGCGCTTTCCGGTGTGTCGTTGAACTTCGAGGACATCGCCCCCATGGCGTCGAACAGAACCGACAGGGTCCAGTCCAGTTCCTCGCAGCCGCCGGCGAAGATCACGTCCTGCTTGCCCCATTGAATCATTTCGGCGGCATTGCCGATGCAATGATTGGACGTGGCGCAGGCCGATGAGATTGAATAATTCACGCCCCTGATCTTGAACCAGGTGGCGAGCGTCGCCGAGGCGGTCGACGACATGGCCTTCGGCACGGCAAACGGGCCGACCCGCTTCGGACCCTTGTCGCGGGTGACGTCTGCGGCTTCGACGATCGCGCGGGCGGAAGGTCCGCCGGAGCCCATGATGATGCCGGTGCGATCGTTCGAGATGTCGCGCTCTTCCAGTCCGGAATCGCTGATCGCCTGATCCATCGCCACGTGGTTCCAGGCGGTGCCGCCGCCATGAAACCGCATCGCACGGCGATCGACGGCCTCGCTCGCATCCAAAGTGGGGGCGCCATGCACCTGGCAGCGGAAGCCAAGCTCGGCATATTTCTCCGCGCGCACAATGCCGGATTTGGCCTCGCGCAGACTTGCCAGTACTTCCTGTGTGTTATTGCCGATCGATGAGACAATGCCCATCCCGGTCACCACAACCCGTCTCATGCTTGCCTCATCCGCCCCGTTGCACCCGATCTGCTCAGGAGGCCGGTGCCATCGGCGCATCCTGCTTGAACAGGCCGACCTTCAGGTCGCTCGCGCGATAGATAACGTTTCCGTCTGCCGACAACCAGCCGTCGGCGATGCCGAGCACAAGCTTCGAGCGCATGATGCGCTTGATCTCGAGCCCGTAGACGACCTTCTTCATGTCCGGCAGGACCTGGCCGGAAAACTTCAATTCGCCGAGCCCGAGCGCGCGGCCATTGCCGGACGAGCCGAGCCAGCCCAGGAAGAAACCGACCAGCTGCCAGAGCGCATCGAGCCCGAGGCAGCCCGGCATCACCGGGTCACCCTTGAAGTGGCAGGGGAAGAACCAGAGGTCCGGCCGGATATCCAACTCGGCACGGACCAGCCCCTTGCCATATTCGCCGCCGACGTCGGAAATTTCCGTGATGCGGTCGAACATCAGCATGGGCGGCAGCGGCAGTTGCGGACCGCCCGCGAACAGCTCCCCGCGTCCGCAGGCCAGAAGGTCCTCGAAATCGTATGTGCTGCGCCGACTCTGCATTACCGTCCTTTTTGGAGATTGCGGCCCCCTCGGCCAAGTCGTGAATTCCCTAACATAGGCTCCCCCGAGGGCAAAGCTGACCTTTGCGGGCACGGGAGACCAAAATGCGAAGCAGTTGCAAAAAGGGGCGGTTCGCGTATATAATTTCACATGCAACAAATCCCCGGCCTTGAACCGGGCCAATTTGAGCAAGGAACCATGACTCAGCAGCGTACTGTTGTTTTTTCCACCCCCATCGAGCCTGCGGCAGGCCTGCGCATGAGTGAGCGCAAGACCGACCTGAACGGTTGCCCGTGGCACGACGTGAAATCGATGCTGCGCGATGTCGGGCTACGCCCGACCCGTCAGCGCATGTCGCTGGGCTGGATCCTGTTCGCCAAGGGCGACCGGCACGTGACGGCCGAAATGCTGTATGAGGAAGCGACCAAGGCCAAGGTGCCGGTGTCGCTGGCCACGGTTTACAACACCCTGCACCAGTTCACCGATGTCGGGCTGCTGCGCCAGGTCGCGGTCGATGGATCGAAGACCTATTTCGACACCAACGTCTCGGACCATCACCACTTCTTCGTCGAAGGCGACAACGAGCTGGTCGACATCGCCGGCCCGGAAGTGGTGGTCGACAAGACGCCGATCGCGCCAGACGGCTATGAGGTTGCGCGCGTCGACGTGGTCGTGCGGCTGCGCAAGGTCGGACCGCAGTCCCGCTGAGTCTTTCTGCTGGGTTTTTGGATTATCGCGGCTGAGCCGAATTCGGCTCAGTCGATTTTTTCGTTCGGATAGACGCCCCACAGGCGTTCCTGCGGAATCCAGCCCTCGAAGCCGTCCCCCGAAATCCGGCACCAGGCACCGTTGCAACGGCGCACCGAGGCGACCACGCCCGATTGCAGCTTGGCGGTCACCGAACCGGTGGTTTCCGGGCTGGCGCTCAGCGGCACCAGTTCGTCCTTGCTGCGCAGGACCCCCACCGCCGTGCGGCGGCCGGACAGCAGCGAGTGATAGACCCAGCCTTCGGCGCCTTCCCAGTCGCGGATGCGGCGCCAGTTCTCGAACTCGGCGGTGATTTCGACCGGCAGCCCGGAGCGGGTGAACACCCAGGCCACGTCGTGGTCCTTGGTGGGGCCGGCGCGCACATTCACGCGGTCGGATTTGAGGCTGACATAGCGCGGCACCGGCAGGCCGCTGGCGGTGCCGACCTCGCTGGCGGCCAGCGCCGGCAGCGCCCCCACGAGCAATGCCCCTGCCACCAAAGCCGCAACGAGGAAGCGCTGAATTCGGGTGTTTTGGGTTGATATGGCCATGTCGAACATGAAATATCGGCGCCGGAACCGAGCGCCGATCAACCTGCGCAGTGTCGGTGAGCCGGGTTAAAGAGGACTGAACGGGCCTCGCCAGGCCAGTGTCGGGATGAGGCGTGACAGGATGCCCAAAAGCCGGAAGCCCTTGGTCGTCGTGACGCGCAAGCTGCCCGACAGCGTCGAAACCCGCATGCGCGAATTGTTCGACACGTGGCTCAATCTCGACGACAAGCCGATGACGCAGGCGGAACTGGTGGCGGCGGTGAAAACCGCCGACGTGCTGGTGCCGACCGTCACCGACCGCATCGACGCCGCGGTGCTCGGCCAGAGCGGCGAGAATCTCAAGCTGATCGCCAATTTCGGCAACGGCGTCGACAATATCGACGTCACCACCGCGCTCCAGCGCGGCATCACGGTGACCAACACGCCGGGCGTGCTCACCGAAGACACCGCCGACATGACCATGGCGCTGATTCTCGCCGTGCCGCGCCGGCTCGCCGAAGGCGCGCAAATTCTCACCGGCGAACACGAATGGAGCGGCTGGTCGCCGACCTGGATGCTCGGCCACCGCATCTGGGGCAAACGGCTCGGCATCGTCGGCATGGGCCGCATCGGCCAGGCGGTGGCGCGCCGCGCCCGCGCCTTCGGCCTGCAGATCCACTATCACAACCGCCGCCGCGTCGCGCCCAAGATCGAAGAGGAATTGAGCGCCACCTATTGGGAAAGCCTCGACCAGATGCTGGCGCGCGTCGACATCGTGTCGGTGAATTGCCCGCACACGCCGGCCACCTATCACCTGCTGTCGGCGCGGCGGCTGCAGCTCCTGCGGCCGAACGCCTATATCGTCAACACCGCGCGCGGCGAGGTGATCGACGAGAGCGCGCTGATCCGGCTGATCGATGCCGGCAAGATCGCCGGCGCCGGCCTCGACGTGTTCGAACACGAGCCGGCGCTCAATCCGCGGCTGGCCAAGCTCGCCCGCGAAGGCAAGGTGGTGCTGCTGCCGCATATGGGTTCGGCGACGGTCGAGGGCCGCGTCGACATGGGCGAGAAGGTCATCATCAACATCAAGACCTTCATGGACGGACACAAGCCCCCGGACCGGGTCCTTCCCTCCATGCTGTGAGCAGGAGCCGGCCCGCCCCGCTCAGAAAAAGCGCACCGGCGCGCCGGCCAGCGTCGGGATCGACACCATCAGCAGAATGCCGATCACAAAGCCGAGCAGCCGCGCCGGCATGCCGATCATCGTCCCCGGCGCGTTTCGTCCGTAGAGATAGGAGCCGCCGTCGAACACGGCGACCGCGATCAGAATCCAGAAATACGGCTTGATCCAGAAATTCTGCACCTGCGGCGCCGCCACCAACAGCGCGCCGAGCGCGATGCCGGCCAGCGCCATGTAGCCAAAAAAGATTCTGTCGAGAATCACGTCGCACCCCCCATTGGCCCCACTTGGTCCACTTGCCCCAGATCCGCCGCGCTCTTGATACGCGGCTGTTCCCCGTTCAGCGGATTGTCCCTGTCCCACCCATAGCGCAGCGTCTCGAAACGCATCGCCAGCGCATCGACCATCAGCAACCGCCCGACCAGTCCCTCGCCGAAGCCGACAATGGCACGCAGCACTTCCAGCGCCATCAAGGATCCGAGCACGCCGGGCAATGCGCCGAGAATGCCCGCTTCGGCGCAGGCCGGCACCGTTCCCGCCGGCGGCGGTTCCGGAAACAGGCAGCGATAGGTCGGATTGGGCGTGCCGTCCGCTGCACGCTCATGCGCGCGAATGGTGGTCAGCGTGGCGTCGAACACGCCGAGCGCCGCGGAGACCAGCGGCTTTTTGGCCAGGAAACAGGCATCGGAGGCGAGATAGCGCGTCGCGAAATTGTCAGAGCCGTCCGCGACCACATCGTAAGCCGAGACAAGCGGCATCGCATTCGCCGCGGTCAGCCGCGTCGCATGCGTTTCGACAGCCACATGCGGATTGAGCTTGCGGATCGCGGCGGTGGCGCTGTCGGTTTTCAGCATGCCGATATCCGGCGTCGCATGGATCACCTGCCGCTGCAGATTGGACAACGCAACGGTGTCGTCATCGATAATGCCGATGGTGCCGACGCCTGCCGCCGCCAGATACAGCAGCAGCGGCGCACCGAGGCCGCCGGCGCCGATCACCAGCACGCGCGCCGCCTTGAGCCTGGCCTGGCCGGGACCGCCGACATCGCGCAAGACGATGTGGCGGGCGTAGCGTTCGAGTTCGTCGGCGGTCAGCATGCGTCAGGATCCTGCAGGCCGTTATTTGTGCGTGAATTGCGCCGGCCGTTTCTCCACAAAGGCCGCCATGCCTTCCTTCTGGTCGGCGGTGGCGAACAGCGAATGGAACAGGCGGCTCTCGAAACGGATGCCTTCCGACAGCGACGTCTCGAACGCGCGGTTGACCGCTTCCTTGCCCATCATCACCGCGGGCAGCGACATTGACGCGATTGTCTCGGCCGCCTTCATCGCCTCGTCCATCAGACCGGCAAGCGGCACCACGCGCGCCACGAGCCCGGCGCGTTCGGCTTCCGCCGCATCCATCATGCGGCCGGTCAGGATCAGGTCCATCGCCTTGGCCTTGCCGACCGCACGCGCCAGCCGCTGCGTGCCGCCGATACCGGGAATGACGCCGAGCTTGATTTCCGGCTGGCCGAATTTGGCGTTGTCGGCGGCGATGATGAAATCGCATTGCATCGCGAGTTCGCAGCCGCCGCCGAGCGCAAAGCCGGCGACCGCGGCGATCACCGGCTTGCGCGCCCGCGCCGGGCGATCCCAGCTCGCCGCGAAGTCGCCGAGGAAGACATCCATGAACGACTTGTCGCTCATTTCCTTGATATCGGCGCCGGCCGCGAAGGCCTTGTCGGAACCGGTGATGATCATGCAGCCGATGCCGCTATCCGCCTCGAAAGCCTCGATTGCTGCGCCGACTTCGCCGGCGAGCTTGGCATTGAGCGCGTTCAGCGCCTGCGGACGATTGAGACGGATCACGCCGACGCGGCCGCGTGTTTCGACCAGAATGGTTTCATAGGACATGAAGCGCTCCGTTGCGTTGCGGGCTAACCCGGTCTGTTCGGATAATGACGAAACACATGTTCACTGGAATTCGGCCACGGCCGCGATCAGCCGTTCGATATCCTCCGGCCGCGACAGGCGGTGATCGCCGTCCTTGACCAGAGTCAGAATGACATCGTCGCGCGCGAGACGCGACACCAGCTCCGTCGCATGTTGCCAGGGCACATCTTCGTCCTTGACCCCTTGCAGGATGCGCACCGGGCAGCCGGTTTCGATCAGACCGCCAAGCAGCAGATGCTTGCGGCCATCCTCGATCAGCTTGCGCGTGATCAGATACGGTTCGTCCGCATATTCGGACGGCCGCTGCCAGAAGCCTTTCTCCTCGATGTCCTTCTTGATCTCCGGCGTGAACCGCTCCCACATCAGCGTTTCGGTGAAATCCGGCGCGGGCGCGATCAGCACCATTCCCTTGATCTCGGCGCTGCGTTTCTCCGGATCGAGCTTCCGCAATTCCCGCGCCAGCAAAAGCGCAAGCCAGCCGCCCATGGAGGAGCCGATCACGATTTGCGGCCCGCGGCAAAACTCGGTGAACACGGCAAGGCTTTCTTCGAGCCAGCGGCCGATCGTGCCGTCCGCGAATTGCCCGCCCGATTCACCGTGGCCGGAATAATCATAGCGCGTGCAGGCACGGCCCTGCGCAGCCGCCCATTGGTCGAGCGCTTCGGCTTTGGTGCCTTTCATGTCCGATTTGAAGCCGCCCATCCAGAAAAGGCCGGGCGCGGTGCCGTCGCGCTGGCGCACGGCGATCATCCGCTGGTCCGGGCCGGCGCCGACCGTAAGCGATTTCAGAGCGATCTGGCTGGCGATCTGGTTCATTCCATCATCCCGTATGGCGCAACAATACTGCAATTATTCATGTTTTCGCCGCAATCGGCACGTGCGCGAGGCTGGCTTATCACAACTCGTTGTGCGAATTTCGAACCCTTCAGATTGCACAGGCGACTGAAGGGCACTATCACCTTCATTCATTCCCGCGACTGACCGGTATCCAACTTTCATCCTGCGTTTGCCAGCAAATCGAAAGGTCTCCTAGTGATTTCCGGTTCAGCAGCGCGCCGGCCCGAAACGCCAGATTCCCTCACCGCTCCGGCTGCGTCGCATCATCAGGATAATTTCGTCATTTCGCCCAATCCCACCGGCGCTCCACGAACATCGCCGCTGACCATTCTTGTCATCGTGCCGACGCTTGAATCCGGCGCCGCCGAAGCGGGTGCGCTTGAACTTGTGCGCAATCTCGCGCCCGCCGGACACAAGGCCATCGTGCTGTCGCGCGGCGGCCGGCTGGAGCGCGACATCATCGCCGCGGGCGGCGAGTTCATTCGCGCCGATGTTGCAAGCAAGAACCCACTCATCATGCTGCGCAACGCGCTGATGATTGCAAACCTGGTCCGGCAGCGGCGCTGCGACGTTGTTCATGCGCATGGCCGCGCACCGGCCTGGAGCGCCTATGCCGCCGCGAAATTCACGCGCGTGCCGTTTGTCACCAGCTGGTACAAGGGGTTTCGCGAGCAGAATTTCCTCAAGCGCATCTACAACAGCATCATGGCGCGCGGCGACCGCATCGTGGCGGTCAGCGACCAGATCGCCGAACTGGCCCGCGAACGCTATAACGTGCCGTGGGAACGCATTGCGATCATTCCCGCAAGCGTCGATTTGCAGCATTTCGATCCGGCGGCAGTCTCGCAGGAGCGCATCGACAAGGCCCGCCGGATTTTCGGTGTGAAGCCCGATGACAAGGTGATCCTGGTCGCCGGACGCATCCTGCGCCGCAAGGGACATCACATCGTCGTGCGGGCCGCCCATCGCCTCAAGGAGACGGGCGCCAGGGATTTTGTCTGCGTGCTGGTCGGCGAGGACAACGAGGAAAGCCGGTATGCCGGCGAATTGTGGGATCAGGTGCTGGCGACGGACACGGCGGACGTGGTGCGGCTGATCGGGCCGGTGGATGACATGCCGGCGGCTTACATGGCGTCCATGGCCGTGGTGTCGGCGGCCACACAGGAAGAAGGCCTGCAGCATACGATCCTCGAAGCCCAGGCGATGGAGCGGCCGGTGATCGTGTCCGATCTGGGCGCCGGCCCGGATATCGTGCTGGCGGCGCCTTCCGTGCCGGAAGACCGGGTGACCGGCCTGCGGTTCGAGGCCGGGGACGACCAGGCGCTGGCGGCGACCCTGGTCCGGCTCTTTTCCATGCCGGAAAGCTGGCGGCGGGGGATCGGGCAGCGGGGCCGCGAATGGGTGACCGGGCATTTCACCGCCCCGGTCGTGGCCGACATGACCCTGAAGCTCTA
>JAEWCJ010000063.1 GCA_023390695.1 Pseudomonadota bacterium
TCGGTGAGTGCTGGGACAAGAAGCACGCCACCTTCATGATCATGGGCGATACCTGCACACGCGCCTGCGCCTTCTGCAACGTGAAGACCGGGCTGCCCGGCCCGCTCGATGCGCTGGAGCCCGAACACGTGGCCGAGGCGACCGCCAAGCTTGGCCTCAACCACATCGTCATTACCTCGGTGGATCGCGACGACCTTGCTGACGGCGGCGCCGAGCATTTTGCGCAGACCATCCGCGCCATCCGGGCGCGTTGCCCGTCCACGACCATCGAAATCCTGACGCCGGATTTCCTGCGCAAGGACGGCGCGCTCGAGGTGGTCGTGGCGGCGAAGCCGGACGTGTTCAACCACAATCTGGAAACGGTGCCTTCGCGCTATCTGACGGTGCGTCCGGGCGCCCGCTATTTCCACTCCATGCGGCTGCTGCAGCGCGTGAAGGAACTCGATCCGTCGATGTTCACCAAATCCGGCATCATGGTCGGCCTCGGCGAAGAACGGAACGAGGTGCTGCAATTGATGGACGACCTGCGTTCCGCCAATGTCGATTTCCTCACCATCGGCCAGTATCTGCAGCCGACCAGAAAGCATCATCCGGTCGTGCGGTTCATCACCCCGGAAGAGTTCAAGGCCTACGAGACCATCGCGTATGCGTAGGGATTCCTGATGGTGTCCGCGTCACCGCTGACGCGTTCCTCGCATCATGCCGGCGAGGATTTCCAGCGTCTGAAAGCGGCACGCGAAGCCAAGCTGTCGCGCTGATCCCGCATGCCGGAATTTTCCACCACACGACGTGTCCGCCACGCCGCCTCGGACATGTTCGATCTCGTTGCCGATGTCGAGCGTTATCCGCAATTCGTTCCGCTCTGCAAGGCGCTGAAGGTGCGCCAGCGCATCGACGAGCCAGAAGGCGTGCAGATCATCGTCGCCGACATGACGGTCTCCTTCAAGCTGATCGAGGAGCGCTTCACCAGTCGCGTGACGCTCGACCGTGCCAACCTGCAAATCCTGGTCGAATATCTGCGCGGCCCGTTCAGCCGGATGGAGAACCGCTGGGAGTTTCATCCCGTGCAGGAACAGGTCTGCGACGTGAAATTCTTCATCTCCTACGAATTCAAGAGCCGCACCCTCGGCCTGCTGATGGGCAGCATGTTTGAAACGGCGTTCCGGCGTTTTTCGGATGCGTTCGAGCGGCGCGCCGATGTCGTCTACGGCCGTAAGGGCTGAAGGGCGCCTATCTGCGCGCCGGCTCTCTTTCCGCCAGATCGTGCAGCATCACAAACGCCTGCAATACCGAGCGTTTGCGCACTTCCGAGCGTCCCAAATCGCCGAAACGCTTTTCGACATGATCTAGCAATCCCGAGCGGGAAGCGGCGGCAAAATGCACCAGCCCGATCGGCTTGCCGCCTTCATCGCCGTTCGGTCCGGCAATGCCGGTGATCGCAACCGTGAGGTTGACCGGCGCATAGCCGAGCGCACCCTTCGCCATCGCTTCGGCCGTCTCGCGGCTGACCGCCCCGTATTGTTTCAGGATGTCCTCGGGCACGCCGAGCATCTCCTGCTTGGCTTCGTTGCTGTAGGTCACAAATCCGCGGTCAAGCAGATGCGACGAGCCGGGAATTTCAGTGAGCGTGCCGGCGACAAGACCGCCGGTGCAGGACTCGGCCGTGGCCACCGTCAGTTTCTTGCGTTTGCAGACATCAAACAGGCGCCGCGCGGCCGCGACGATGTCCTCATCAAGCATGATGCTCGCTCCATGGCAGCCTGACCGTCGCGGTCGCATAGGCGGCGATGCCTTCGCCGCGTCCGGTAAAGCCGAGACGCTCGCTGGTCGTCGCTTTCACCGACACGCGAGACACGTCGACATTGGCGATCTCGGCGATGCGGTTGCGGATGGCGTCGCGGTGCGGGCCGATCTTCGGCGCCTCGCAGACAATGGTGAGATCGAGATGGGCGATCGCGCCGCCGCGCGCCGTCACACGGTCAGCGGCAAATTTCAGGAATTGGTCCGATGAGGCGCCCTTCCATTGCGGATCGGAAGGAGGAAAGTGATGTCCGATATCGCCGTCGGCGAGCGCGCCGAGCAGCGCGTCGACGAGCGCATGCAGACCGACATCGGCATCCGAATGGCCGGCAAGTGCGCGATCGAACGGAAGGCTGATGCCGCCGATCATCACATGATCGCCGGGGCCGAAGGCATGCACGTCGAAACCGATACCGGTGCGGACGTCGCTCTGGCGCGCCAGCGACTGCTCGCGAGCACGGACAAAATCGTCGGGCGTTGTCAGTTTCATATTCGTCGTTTCACCCTCGAACACCGTCACGGTCATGCCGGCCCATTCCGCCAGGGCGGCATCGTCGGAGAAATCGGTCAGTCCGGCCTGCTGCGCCTGCCGGTGTGCGGTCAGGAGCGACGTGAATTCGAAAGCCTGTGGCGTTTGTACGGTACGCAGCGTGGTCCGGTCGATGGTGCGGGTGATCCGCCCTGCGGGATCGACTTCCTTGACCGTGTCGCTGACCGCGAGGGCCGGCACTGCAGCGCCGCTTGCCCGGCCCGCCGCGACGGCGCGATCGATGAGCGCCGGGGAGGCGAAGGGACGCGCTGCATCGTGGATCAGCACGAGGGCCGGGGAAAGCGGCTCCAGGGCGGTCAGTCCGGCGAGAACCGACGCCTGCCGGGTCGCGCCGCCCAAAACGGGGGCGGGCAGCCCAAGTCCCTGGCTGGCGGTCCTGAACAGGTCCGCATCGTCAGGATGAATTACAGCCTGCACGTGCGTAATGTCCGGATGTGCCAGAAACAGGCGGAGGCTCGAACGTGCGGCGGAGTTATGTTCCAAGTCCCTGTATTGTTTAGGAATTCCAGGTCCACTGCGAAGGCCGCGGCCGGCAGCAAGGACGAGGGCGGCAACAGGTCGGGTCATTGAGATCCAGGGTCCAGAAAGGAGGCTTTCGTTCTCCTAGCGCATCGGCACGCAAGTTTCACTTTTTTGCAGTGCAGCACTTGTGTTTGGGCTGCCGTTGTCTAAACTCTATGCAATCCTTGTTGATCGCCCAAAAGATGTGCAAGTCGTGACAGTCACAGCCGCCGATCTTACCCGCATTTCCGTTGGCAAGGTCGACTTGCCGAACCGAGTCGTTCTCGCCCCCATGTCCGGCGTCACCGACGCACCGTTTCGCCGGTTGGTGCGTCGGCTAGGCGCGGGATTGGTCGTCTCGGAAATGATCGCCAGCGAAAAACTGGTGGAGGGGCGTCGTGACGCCAGACTGCGCGCCGACGGAGAGGGCGTCGGCATCCACGTGATCCAGATTGCCGGCTGCGAAGCGCGCTGGATGGCGGAAGGCGCCCGCATCGCGGAAGATTCAGGCGCCGCCATCGTTGACATCAACATGGGCTGCCCTGCCAAGCACGTGATCAATGGACAATCGGGTTCGGCACTGATGCGCGACCTCGACCATGCGCTCACGCTGATCGAAGCGACGGTCGCTGCAGTCAAGGTGCCGGTCACCCTGAAAATGCGGCTTGGCTGGGACGACCGCACGATCAACGCGCCGGAACTGGCGAAGCGCGCGGAGAATGCCGGCGTGCAACTGATCACCGTGCATGGCCGCACGCGCTCCCAGTTCTACAAAGGGGTTGCCGATTGGACCGCAGTGCGGGCGGTCAAGGAGGCGGTATCAATTCCCGTGGTCGTCAACGGCGACATCTGCAACACCGAGCAAGCCGAGCATGCGCTGCAAGCCTCGGGCGCGGATATGGTGATGATCGGACGCGCGTCGCAGGGGCGGCCATGGCTGCCCGGTCAGGTGGCGCGATATCTGGCGACAGGACTTCGCGAACCGGATCCGGCAATCGCCGAACAGCACGCACTCGTTTCAGCGCTGTATCAGGAGATGGTGGCGCATCATGGCGTCGACATCGGCCGCAAGCATGCGCGCAAGCATTTGTCGTCGGCGCTCGACGTCGCGGCTGCGCATGTGGGCGCTCCGCAGGAGATGCTGAAAAAGTACCGGGCTGACGTGCTGACGTCGGAAACGCCGGACGCGACGCTGAAACTGCTGGCGGAAGCCTATTCCGCGTTCGAAAGTCATCAGAAAAGCCCGCAGGCGGTGAATGCGCTGAGGTCGGCGGCATGACACGCGCATCTGTACCTGCCTCGCTTCCGGCGGCGGCCGACGCCGTCGTCAACGCGCTTCCGCTTCCGGTCGTGGTGGTCGGGCCCGACGGTCACATCGCCGACGCCAATGTCGCAGCCGAGGCGTTTTTCGAAATCTCCGTGCCGCTGCTGAAACGC
>JAEWCJ010000214.1 GCA_023390695.1 Pseudomonadota bacterium
GCCTATCTCACGGTCAGTGAGACCTTTCCGCTGGAGATCCGTGCTTTTGCGATCGCCGTCTTCTACGCGATCGGCACCGGTATCGGCGGGGTCATCGGCCCCTTCGTCTTCGGGCTGCTGATCGAGAGCGGCTCGCGCATGAGCGTCTTCGCCGGCTACGGTGCCGCCGCTCTGCTGATGATCGCGGCCGCCGTCGTGGCGCTTCGCTATTCGGTCAATGCCGAACGGAAGCCGCTGGAAGAGGTCGCGCGGCCGCTGGCTTACACCGACTGATCGCCGCAAAAAAAGCGGCGGGGATGCCTGTCGGATTTTGGCGCCCGCCATATTGTGGCGCATGCGGTATTCGGGCAATCATCCGGCTGGTCGGGTCTTATTGGCAGTCTTTGCGCTGCGTCGAGGAATCATGAGCGACATCGTCATTACCGAAATCATGGGCCAGGATGCGATCGACAAAATCCTCGCCGGCTTCACGGTCCATTACGACAAGACGCTGGTCGACAATCCCGAAAAAATTCCGCCGCTTCTCTCCGACGCGCGCGCGCTGATCGTGCGCAACCGGACGCAGGTCACCAAAGCGATGCTGGAGGCCGCACCCAAGCTCGAATGCGTCGGCCGTCTCGGCGTCGGTCTCGACAACATTGACCTCGACGCCTGCAAAGCGCGCGGCGTTACTGTTTATCCCGCTCTCGGGTCGAACGAGGTCTCGGTCGCCGAATTTGTCATGGGCGCGATCCTGGTACTCATGCGCAAGGGCGTCTATTCGGCAAATGAAGGCGTGCTGGCCGGCAAATGGCTGCGTAACGAGCTGATGGGCCGGGATCTGGCAGGCAAGCAGCTCGGCCTGATCGGTTATGGCAACAATGCCCGGCGTACCGCATTCCGGGCGCTCGCCTTCGACATGAATGTCGTGGCTTATGATCCCAACGTGCCGGCCAGCGACCCGGCCTGGACCCACAAGATCGGCGTCGTCTCCAAAGCCGATCTCGATCCGCTGATCGCGACCTCGGATGTCATCTCGCTGCATCTGCCGTTCACGCCGCAGACCAAGGATCTGATCGACGCCGACGCGCTTGGCCGCATGAAGCGCGGAGCTTTGCTCATCAATCCCGCGCGCGGCGGCATCGTGAACGAGACGGCCCTGATCGAGGCGCTGAAGTCCGGCCAGCTCGGCGGCGCGATGCTCGACGTGTTTGTCGACGAGCCGCTTTCGGCGGAGACCGCGGCGCCGTTCAAGGACGTACCGAATCTGCTGCTTTCGCCGCATGTTGCGGGTGTAACATTCGAGGCGAACGACCGCACCAACCGCATCACCGCCGAGAATGTGCGCCGCCATCTCACCGCGGCGTGACGGTGCTGGGCATTCACGCCCGCCTTGCTTATTCTGCGAATCGCCGGATGGGAGCACGGGACCGCCACATGTTTTTTGCCTTGGGCCGCTTTGTCGGCGCCTTTCTGATCGGGGTTGCGTCTCTGAGCGCTGCCGCGGCGCAGGCGCTCGACAAGGTGTCGTTCGGCACCAATTGGGTGGCGCAGGCCGAGCATGGCGGGTTCTATCAGGCGCTCGCCGACGGCACGTATCGCAAATACGGCCTCGATGTGCGGATCGTGCCTGGCGGGCCGAACATCAACAACCGCATTCTGCTGCCGGTCGGCAAGCTCGATTTCTTCATGAGCGCGAACACGCTGCAATCGTTCGATGCGGTGGAGCAGAAAATCCCGACGCTGGTGGTCGCCGCCATGTTCCAGAAGGATCCGCAGGTTCTCTTGGCGCATCCGGATCAGGGCATCGAGACATTCGACGATCTGAAGAAACTGAAGACGCTGTTCGTCTCCAAGGAAGGCATCACCTCCTATTATCAATGGATGAAACGGGAATTCGGCTTCACCGACAAGCAGGTGAAGCCCTATACGTTCAATGCGCAGCCATTTCTCGCCGATAAGCGCAGCGCCATGCAGGGCTATGTGACGTCGGAGCCCTATGCGATCGAGACGGTCGGCCGGTTCAAGCCAAAGATCTTTCTGATCGCGGATCAGGGCTTCAATCCCTATTCGACGCTGATCGAGACGCGGCTCGATCTGGTCGAGAAAAAGCCCGATCTGGTGCAGCGGTTCGTCGATGCCTCCATCATCGGCTGGGCCAATTATCTCTATGGCGATAACGCTGCCGCCAATGCCTTGATCAAGCGCGACAACCCGGAGATGGATGACGCGCGGCTTGCCTATTCCATCGCCAAAATGAAGGAATATGGCATCGTCGATTCCGGCGACACCGGAAAGCTCGGCATCGGCGCGATGACAGACGCGCGCATCAAGGATTTCTACGAGAAGATGGTACGCGCCGGCGTGGTGAAGGCGAATATCGACTATCGGAAATCCTACACGCTGCAATTTGTGAACAAGGGCGTCGGCGTCGATCTGCGGCCGAAGCCCTGACTGGCGTAGCGATGGCAGATCATCATCATTCAGCGTTGCGAAGAATCGTCAGTCTTGAGGACGTCGGCAAGACCTTTGCCACGGGCGTGACCGCGCTGCGCCATACGAGTTTTGATATCCGGCGTGGCGAGTTCCTGTCGCTGCTGGGACCGTCCGGCTGCGGCAAATCCACCGCGTTGCGCATCGTCGCCGGTCTGGCCGAGCCCTCGGCCGGCGACGTCA
>JAEWCJ010000244.1 GCA_023390695.1 Pseudomonadota bacterium
GGTCAAGCCCGCGCATGACGACGTCAAAATGCGATGCCCTCACTAGAGCACCTTGCCCGGGTTCAGAATGCCGTTGGGATCGAGCGTCTGCTTGATGCTGCGCATCAGTTCGATCGCGATCTTGTCCTTCACCCCGGGCAAGCGCTCGCGCTTGGCGATGCCGATGCCGTGCTCGGCGGAGATCGAACCGCCATATTTCATCACGATGCCGAAGACGAGATCCTGCACCTCGTCCTCGCGCTTCAGGAACGCCGCCTTGTCGGCGCCCACCGGCTGGGTGATGTTGTAATGGATGTTGCCATCGCCGACATGGCCGAAGGGCAGCGGCCGCGCACCGGGCACCAAGGCGACGACGGCGGCATTCGCCTCGGCGATAAAGGCGGGAATAGAGGCGACCGGCACCGAGATGTCGTGCTTGATCGAACCGCCCTCGTTGCGCTGCACCTCGCCGATCAACTCGCGGATGCGCCAGAAGGACTTCGCCTGTTCCAGCGTCTCCGCGATCGTTCCGTCGAGAACAAGGCCATGCTCCACCCCGTATTCCAGGAGTTCTTCGAGCATGTCGCGCAGACCGGTGTCGGCCTGGGAGGAAATCTCAAGGAGGACGTACCAGGGATGCGGCGCATCGAGCGGGTCGCGCGTCCCCGCTGCATGCTTCAGCACCATCTCGATGCCGTCGCGCGACATGATTTCGAAGCTCGTCACGTCGCCGGCGGCGCGGCTGCTTGCGACATTGAGCAGATCGACCGCCGCCTGCGGCGAGGGCACGGCAAGGTAGGCGACCTCGACCGAACGCGGCCGCGGCACAAGGCGCAACACGGCGGCGGTGATGATGCCGAGCGTGCCTTCCGCGCCGATGAACAGGTTCTTGAGATCGTAGCCGGTGTTGTCTTTCTTCAGCTTGTTGAGATTGTTGAGCACCCGGCCATCGGCAAGCACGACTTCCAGGCCGAGGACATGCGAGCGTGCGATGCCGTGCGCCAGCGCCGCCGTGCCGCCGGCATTGGTGGAGAGATTGCCGCCGACGGTGCAGGTTCCTTCGGACGGCAGCAATTGCGGATAGAGACGGTCCGCCGCCGCTGCGGCCTCGCGCGTACGCTGGAGCGTGACGCCAGCCTCGACCGTAATGGTGCTGGAGACGGGATCGACTTCGCGAACCCTGTCAAGCCGGTTCAGCGACAGCACGATCTCGCCGTGATGCGGTATCTGTCCGCCGACAAGACCGGTATTGCCGCCCTGCGGCACGATGGCGATGCGGTTCTCGTTGGCGAGTTTCAGGATTGCCGCGACCTCATCGACCGAGCCCGGCCGCAATACCAGCGGCGTGTGGCCGCGCCAGCGGTCGCGCATCTCCACGAGATAGGGCGTCTGCGCTTCGGGATCGGTGATGGCGTAGCGCTCGCCGACGATTGCTTTGAATTGGCCGAGCAAATCGGGTGCGAGTGCGGTCATCAGCGAGTCCAGTATGAAGGGTTGTCTTGCAGGTAACCTTTAGCGCGGCGCGGCGGCGCGGAGTAGGCGATCATTGATGGCTTCGCCCAGTCCCTCATGCGGCACCGGCATGACCGCAATCATGCGGGTGCCGGAGGCATCCAGCGTGCGCAGGTGGGAAAAGAGATGGGCGGCGGCTTCCACGAGGTCGCCGTGCGGGGAAAGATTGAGAATTGTGTGCGCCTTGCCGGCGCCCGCCGGAAGCTCCGGCCCGAAAGCGAGCAGGGCTTCGCCTTCATGAACGGCGGCGGCGTCGAGCCGCAGCGCGGCCTTGGGGGCGTAGTGCGAGGCCAGCATACCGGGCGCCACCGGCACATCGGAATCGCTGTCGGGACGGACCGTTTCGCCCGTGACCGCCAGCGGCTGTCCCAGCAACTCCTCGACCGCGCTCCGCGGAATTCCGCCCGGCCGCAGCAGCGACGGGGTCTCGAGACAGGCAACGATCGTGGATTCGACCCCGACATGGGTCGGCCCGCCGTCCACGAGCAGATCGATGCGGCCATCCAGGTCGGCCTGCACATGGGCGGCGGTGGTGGGGGAGACATGGCCTGACCGGTTGGCGGAGGGGGCGACCACCGCCCCGCCAAAGGCGGCGAGAATGTCATGCGCGACGGGATGGGCCGGCACCCGCAGCGCGATCGAGTCGAGCCCGGCGGTGGCGAGATCGGATACCGGGCAGCCCTCCCGTTTGGGCAGGACCAGGGTCAGAGGCCCGGGCCAGAAGGCCTGCGCCAGGGCTTCCGCCGCCGGGTTGAAGATTGCGAGCCGCCGGGCGGCAGCGAGGTCGGTCACATGTGCGATCAGGGGATTGAACGAGGGCCGGCCCTTTGCGGCATAGAGGCGGGCCACGGCTTCGCCGTTTCCGGCATCGGCGCCCAGGCCGTAGACGGTTTCGGTGGGGAAGGCGACCAGTCCGCCCGCCCGCAGGACCTCGTTGGCCGTGGCGGTGGCATCGGGACCGGCCTTGAGAATGCGGGTTTTGATCACAACGGTCATTTTCTGATGTATTTGCCGCTGAAATCTGCGGCGTCAAACTTGCAGCCCGCCGGGGCCGTGGCTATAAGACGGCCTCTTCATATCGGAGTGTAGCGCAGCCTGGTAGCGCACCACGTTCGGGACGTGGGGGTCGCAGGTTCAAATCCTGCCACTCCGACCATTGAAGTTGAGGCCGCGTATCCCGAAACGCCTGTCTGCGGCCCGGATTTCCGATCATCTCTCCGGCATTTTCGGCTGTGGGCCGGTTTGGCGCCGCAAGCGTGGGTTGGCATCAACCCGGCGCCCCCCGCACGACGCTGGCGGCGGTATCTAGGGCCGCAACGATTCCCTAACCATTTTTCCCTAAAAAATAGACCAGTTTGGCGCGTTGGAGTCGGGAAATCCTGCATCCTTACAGTCGTTTAGAGCCACGCAGTGAAGGCTGTGGTTCGGCAGGGCGGTCCCGGCGGTGAAGAGGTAAGCGAATGACTGCGCAAGCCGTTGCGCCCGCTGCGGGAAGCAGCGGTACGACTCCGGTGGACTGGGCTTCGGCGGATGACGCGACGGGCTCGGCCGGTCTGACACAATTCATCAGTTTTGCCATCGGCGCGGACCAATACGGCGTGGACATCATGTCCGTCCGCGAAATCAAGGGGTGGTCGGAGATCACCCATCTTCCCAAACAGCCGGATTATGTGCGGGGCGTCCTCAATCTGCGCGGCGTGATGGTTCCGATCATCGACCTGCGCTGCCGCTTCGGCCAGGGGATGACCGAAGCGACCCCCATGCACATCGTCATTATCGTTCAGGTCGCCTCGCGTCTTGTCGGACTGCTGGCCGACCGCGTCCTCGACATCGTCTCCTGCGACGTCACGAAGATTCAGCCGGTGCCCCGCATCGCACAGGCGTCGCGTATCGACTTCCTTTCGGGTCTGGTCACCATGGAAAACGCCATGATCGCGCTGATCGACCTGCCTCATCTTCTGTCGAACTCCGGCTCCGAGGGGAAGGCCGCATCGCATTGATGCGACCCGCTTGCGGGCTTTGGAGTGGATGTTGCGTAGCGTAACCCGCGTTTTAGGGGCTGTCATGCGTGTGTCGGTTCGTGACGATCAGGAAGCCTGCATGTTCCCGGGTCTGAAAACGTTCTCTGTCGAATGTCTGGCCGCTGGCAGCGGGCCGGCGCGCGCCGCCGCGCGAAGCCGAAAGGCGTTGCCGGAATGCTGAAATCGACTGCCACAGCGGCGCAGATAAATCTTGCACTCGAAGAACCGCGCCGCGAATACGACTTTTCCGACGCCGATTTCCGTGTGCTCGCCCGCATCGCCAAGGAGCGGACCGGGATCACGCTGTCCGACAGCAAGCGCAATCTTCTGTACGGGCGGCTGTCGCGCCGTCTGCGCGCGCTGAAAATGGCGGCCTTCAGCGAATACCGCGACTATCTCGAAGGTCCGCAAGGCGAAGCCGAGCTCGAGCGCTTCATCAACAGCATCTCGACGAACCACACCAAGCTGTTTCGCGAACCGCATCACTTCGATCATCTGCGCGCCCATATCGCGCTGCCCTATGCGCAGGCTCTCAAGGCCGGCAAGGCCGGGCGGCTGCGCATCTGGTCGGCGGGCTGCTCGAGCGGCGAGGAGCCTTATACGATCGCGATGGTGCTGAAGCGCGAGATCCCGGATTGCGTCCGCCGCGATATCCGCATTCTGGCGACCGATATCGACACCGATGTGATCGCCAAGGGCGCGCTCGGCGAATATCCGGCGAAGATGCTGGACGAGATTCCGGAGCAATATCGCGGGCTCGTCCAATACAAGAACAAGGACAAGACGTCCGAATTCATCGTCATGCACGAAGACCTGCGATCGATGATCGCCTATCGCCGGCTCAATCTGATGGATCATCCCTGGCCCTTCAAGGGGCCGTTCGATGCCATCTTCTGCCGCAACGTGATGATCTATTTCGATGCGCAGACCAAGGCACGGCTGATCGAACGCTACACGCAGATGCTCCGGCTCGGCGGCTGGCTCTATATCGGCCATTCCGAATCCCTGCTTGGCGCCCATCCCGGCCTCGAGCTCATCGGCCGCACGGTTTACCGGAGAGTTTGATGGTCCCCGTCACCCGCACGCTGCCCCAGCCCGATCCGGCGCCATCCGCAACGGACAATATCTCGACCTCGCGGCACCGTTTCTACGACACGGCCAATTCCGCCTGGCTGGTGAAGGTGTTCCCGGGCGAGTTCTATGTCACGTCGAAAACCGACGAAGTGCTCGTCACCGTTCTTGGCTCATGCGTCTCCGCCTGCATCCGCGATCCCAGGACCGGCTTCGGCGGCATGAACCATTTCATGCTGCCGCAAGGCGACGGTGGAAGCTGGGCCGGCGAATCCTCGCGCTACGGCGATTTCGCGATGGAGAAGCTGATCAACGAATTGATCAAGAACGGATGTCCGCGCGAGCGGATGGAAGTGAAGGTTTTCGGCGGTGCCAATGTCATCGACAGTTCGACCGCCATCGGCAGCAAGAATGCCGAGTTCGTGCTGCGCTTCCTGCAGAATGAAGGGATTGCCTGCGCGGCGCAGGACCTGGGCGGGCTGCATCCGCGGCGCATCCAGTATTACCCGTCCACCGGACGGGTCGTCCGCAAACTCCTGCAGGTCAATGAATCCGTACTGTTCGCACGCGAAGAAAAGAATTACGCGAC
>JAEWCJ010000280.1 GCA_023390695.1 Pseudomonadota bacterium
CGGGTGCGGGCGCTGGAGGAGGCCGGCTATATTCGCGGCTACCGGGCGCTGCTGGACGAAAAACGGCTCGGTTTCGAGGTCGTCGCCTTCGCCATGGTGCATCTCTCCAGCCAGGCCGACGCGGATCTCAACGCATTCGAGGCGTATGTCCGCGAACAGCCGCTGGTGCGCGAATGCTGGATGCTGTCGGGCGAAATCGACTTCATCCTGAAATGCGTCGCCCCCGACCTGAAGACGTTTCAGGCCTTCGTCAACGAGCTCACTGCCGCGCCGCATGTCCGCAACGTCAAAACCTCGCTGACCCTGCGCAATGCAAAGGATGCCGCGATGGTGCCGATGGAATTGCGGCAGGAGGGCTGAACAGTCGCGCTCTGCTTCGCGCGCTGGCCCTGCGCTCCGGCGCCGCTTCAAGCGTTTCGTCATCTGAAATCCCGGGCTGTGCGTATCGACGTCGCGAAATTCGAAACCGTGCGTTGTGCGATCGAGCCGGTGCCCGCCATTGCCGCTCCGCGCTCCGGTTGCAATCGGTAACGGCGCATGCCCCCGATGCGGCCGGGCGACCTTGCGAAACGCAGGCCAATCGGGCCTATGGCCTCGTCGGGGAGGCCAACGAACCAAATGACGTTACTTGAAATCGCTCTGCTCGCGCTGGCGGGCTTTGCCGGCGGCATCGCCAATGCCGTCGCCGGCGGCGGCACCTTCTTTTCGTTTCCGCTGATGGTTGCCTTCGGCATGACGACGCTGGAAGCGAATGCGACCACGGCGGTCGGCTTCGTGCCGGGCAGTCTGGCGACCGCGGCCGCCTATTGGAAGGACACGCGCGGGCGCATTCGCGAAGTCATTCCTTTCGCCCTGATCGGCATTGCCGGCGGCGTGGCGGGCGCGCTGCTGCTGATCGGCATCGGCGATGAAGGCTTTCGTCCGCTGGTGCCGTGGCTGCTGGCGTCGGCGACGCTGATCTTCGCCTTCAGCGGCAAGATCAAGACGTTCACCGCGCGCTTCACGCACAAGGGAGCGCGGCATGCGCGCGCCATCGCGTTCGCGCTGATGGGCATCGCCGCGATCTATGGCGGCTTCTTCGGCGCCGGGCTCGGCATCATGGTGCTGGCGACGCTGGCGGTGATCGAGGAGGGCGATTTCCATCGCGCCAATGCCACCAAGAACATCGTCTGCATGCTGTCGCAGGCGACCGCGGTGGTGCTGTTCGTCTGGAGCGGCCTGGTGCATTGGCCGCAGGCGCTGGTCACCGTCGCCGGGGCGATCTTCGGCGGTTATTTCGGCATCGTGGTCGCGCGCAAGGTGCCGGAATTCTGGGTCAGGATCGTCGTCGTCCTGGTCGGCGCCGGTTTGTCGATCGTGTTCTTCCTGCGCGGATAGCGGATCGCAAAAGAAAAGCGCCGGGCCGCGTATGCGGGCCCGGCAAGATTGTTGTTTCGAACGCGCTTGCTACTTGTATTTGCTTACTTGCGCTTCCAGATCGCGTCGAGGCTCCAGGGACCGGCGCCCGCGGCGGAAATATAAAGAAACACGAAGCAATAGAGCGCCGCCAGCTCGCCGGCATTGATGATCGGATAGAAGCCGCGCGGCGCATGCGCGTAGAAATACGCCGCCGCCATCAGGCCCGAGCACAGGAAGGCCACCGGCCGCGTGAACAGGCCGAGCACCAGCAGCGTGCCGCCGATCAGTTCGATCACGCCGGCGATCCAGCTTGGGCTGAAAGCCGGCAGATTGGACATTTGCTGGATGAACGGAATGCCGAGAAACTTGGCCGTGCCGTGCTGAAGAAACAGAAGCCCGGCCATGATGCGCAGCACGCTGAGGAGCCGCGGAGACCAGCTTGAGCAGATATCGTTTATTGCCATGAGGTCGGAATCCCCCTTTGTCATCCCGTGTTGATCGGTTCGATCTTTCACGAGTGCTGTATGTTGTCATCGCATTTCGGGGGACGTCACGGTCAAATTTGCGTGTGGCGTGGAAACATTCAAAGAAGGCTGTGGGTATCGTTGATCTTGCAGCGCAAGCAAAAGCTGCGCGTCCATAAAACAAAATCGCCGGGCGCTGGCCCGGCGATTGTCGTCGCAACGAATCGGAAAGCGCTTCAGCGCCATTCCACTTTCATGACTTCATAGGCCTTGGCGCCGCCCGGCGTGACCACCTCGACGCTCGCGCCCTTGGCCTTGCCGATGAGCGCGCGCGCCAGCGGCGAGGTGATGGAGATGCGGCCCGATTTGGCGTCCGCTTCCGGCTCGCCGACGATCTGCCACACCTTTTTCTCGTCGGTGTCCTCGTCGATCAGCGTCACCGTGGCGCCGAATTTGACGGTGTCGCCCGACAGCTTCGAGACATCGATCACTTCGGCGCGCGCCAGCTTGTCCTCAAGCTCGGCGATGCGGCCTTCATTGAGCGATTGCTGCTCCTTGGCGGCGTGATATTCGGCATTCTCCGAGAGATCGCCGTGCGAACGCGCTTCGGTGATCTGCTGGATGATGCGCGGACGCTCCACCTGCTGGCAGTGCTTCAATTCGGTTTCGAGCGCGGCATAACCGGCCGCGGTCATCGGGATCTTTTCCATCGTCCTTCAACCTCCAGCCCGACGCAGCCGGAAAAGCTCCGCCGGGAAGAAAGAGACAAAAGTTTTGATCGCAGGCCGGCGGATTCGGCGGCACGCGATCAAACTCCTGTCCAAAAAACAACCGTCACCTAACTGCCGGAACGTCGTTCAGTTTCAGTTCCGGCCGCCGAAATAGCTTTGCAGCGCTCTGACCTCGAGGTCCCCCCCGAGAAAGGCTTTAATTCCTTGCGCCGCCGCGACGGCTCCGGAAAGAGTGGTGTAGTACGGCACTTTATGCAAGAGGGCAGCGGCCCGCAGGGACTTGGAATCCTTCAAGGCCTCGGCCCCCTCGGTGGTATTGAAAACGAGCTGGACCTCGCCGTTTTTGATGGCGTCCACGATATGCGGCCGTCCTTCCAGCACTTTATTGATCTTGGCCGCCGGCACGCCCTTTTCCGTCAGGTACCGCTGGGTGCCGGAGGTGGCAATCACCCGGAAGCCGAGATCGACCAGAAGGCGTAGGGATTCGAGGATTCGCGGCTTGTCGGCATCCCGGACCGAGACGAACACGGTCCCGGAGCGCGGCAGTTTGGAGCCGGCGCCGATCTGGCTCTTGGCAAAGGCGATGGCGAAGGATTTGTCCAGACCCATGACCTCGCCGGTCGATTTCATCTCCGGGCCGAGCACGGTGTCGACGCCGGGGAAGCGCGCGAACGGGAAGACCGCTTCCTTCACTCCGACATGCTCAATTTTTGCGGGCTTGAGGTTGAGGTCTTTCAGCTTCTCTCCCGCCATGACGCGGGAGGCGATCTTGGCCACCGGCCAGCCGACCACCTTGGCGACGAAGGGCACCGTACGCGAGGCGCGCGGATTCACTTCCAGCACATAGACCTCGGAATCCTTGATCGCGTATTGGACGTTCATCAGGCCGCCGACATTGAGCGCCAGCGCCAGCGCCTTGGTCTGGCGCTCCAGTTCGGCGATCATTTTCGCGTCGAGCGAATGCGGCGGCAGCGAACAGGCCGAGTCGCCGGAGTGAATGCCGGCTTCCTCGATATGCTCCATGATGCCGGCGATGAAGGCATCCTTGCCGTCGGACAGGCAGTCGACGTCGACTTCGATCGCATCGGTGAGATAGCGGTCGAGCAGCAGCGGCCGCTTCTTCGACACCACGAGCTCGGACGGCCGGTCGAGGTCGCCGGCCAGGCGCGCCAGATAGCGGTCGAGCTGATGCGTGTCGTGCACGATCTCCATCGCGCGTCCGCCCAGCACGTAAGAGGGGCGGATGACGATCGGGAAACCCATCTGCTCGGCGATCGTGCGCGCTTCCTTCGGCGACGTCGCGATCGCGTTCTGCGGCTGCTTGAGGCCGAGCTTGTCGAGCAGCGTCTTGAAGCGGTCGCGGTCTTCCGCGAGGTCGATCATGTCCGGCGAGGTGCCGAGGATCGGCACATTCGCCTTCTCCAGCGCCTCCGCGAGCTTCAGCGGCGTCTGCCCGCCGAATTGCACGATCACGCCATGCAGCGTGCCCTTGCTGCGCTCGATGTCGATGATCTCGAGCACGTCTTCCGCAGTCAGCGGTTCGAAATACAATCGATCCGATGTGTCGTAGTCGGTCGATACCGTTTCCGGATTGCAGTTGACCATGATGGTCTCATAGCCGGCATCATCCAGCGCAAAGCAGGCATGGCAGCAGCAATAGTCGAACTCGATGCCCTGACCGATGCGGTTCGGGCCGCCGCCGAGGATGACGACCTTCTTGCGATCCGACGGCGCGCTTTCATCCGCCGTGTTGCCGGCAAACGGCGCCTCATAGGTCGAATACATGTAGGCCGTGGGCGAGGCGAATTCCGCCGCGCAGGTGTCGATGCGCTTGTAGACCGGGCGCACGCCGAGCCCGTGGCGCAGCGCGCGCACGTCCGTCTCCGCGCGGCCGGAGAGCGCGGCGAGGCGCGAGTCCGAGAAGCCCGCGGC
>JAEWCJ010000313.1 GCA_023390695.1 Pseudomonadota bacterium
GCGCAGGAGAGGCCGAGCTGGCGTCCGCCCCGGTCGGCAGCACCCGAGCCTGCCGCACGCCGGGAGCCGCCGCGTGCGACGCCGCCCGCTGCACCGCCGGTGGCGTCGCCCGAACGGCGCAGCCCGGAAGCCGCTTATGACGCAATCTGGCCGAGCGAGAATCGCGCGTCGGCGCCGGAGCGATCCGAACCGGCCGCTTCCGAACCGCGACCGGGAACAAGCGCTGAGGGTGCCTCTTCCGACGCCAAGCCCGGTGCACGGTCCGAGCCGGTTTCAGTGCTGAAGTCGGGCGTGGTCGACGGCATGGCCTATACGCTCTACACCGACGGCTCGATCGAGGCCGAACTGGCGCAAGGCGTGATACGCTTCGGCTCTATCGACGAACTTCGCAACCACCTCGAGAAAAGCGCGTCGTAGCGCACAGCGTTACATCATAAAAAAAGCGAGGCAGGGCCTCGCTTTTTTTATTTCCGAGCTGTCGTCCACACGCGATCGACTCACGATTTGTCGTCGCCAAGCGCGAAATCCAGCGCCGTGCCATTCATGCAATAGCGCTGTCCGGTCGGCTTCGGGCCGTCCGGGAAGACGTGCCCGAGATGGGCGTCGCAGGTGGCGCAACGGATCTCGACCCGCCGCATGAGGAAGGAGCGGTCCTCGTGCTCGGTCACGGCGTTGTCGCTGATGGGAGCAAAGAAGCTCGGCCATCCGGTGCCGGAATCGAACTTGGTGCGCGACGAGAAGAGGGGCGTGCCGCAGGCCACGCAACTGTAAACACCCTCACGCTTTTCGTCCCAGTGCGGGCCGGTGAAGGCACGCTCCGTGCCGTGCTCGCGGGTGACGTGGAATTGTTCGGGGGTCAGTTGCTGACGCCATTCGGTGTCTGACTTCACGACTTTCGGCTTTGGGGGCGTATCTGGGGGCATTGTCGCATCCGCAGCGTTTCGGGCTTCATCCAGGAGCTAAATAGGGGCGTTGCCCCTCGCAAATCACGATTGGTCAATGCACCGTGATTTCGAAAAATTCTGCCACAGACGAGCGCTGAAAATCTTGATGTCGGGCAATAAATTCAAGGGTTAAGATTGTATTTCTGCCAATCTTGATTAGTGTGCCCAAGCAATGCAACAATAATCCTATTCTGAATACAGGGCGAACGTTCCCCAACTCAGTATTCGCGAGGCATTGCTGGACCATCCATGGACGACAAGGACAAATTCATCGATCAGACGGCCGATATCGTGTCGGCCTATGTCAGCAACAATGCGGTGGCCGCAGACCAGATTTCCGCCCTGATCAACCAGGTTCATGCCGCCCTTGTGCGGGTGGCTGCCGGACAGGGGGAGGCCGGCGTTGAGCCTTTGCGGCCGGCGGTGCCGGTGAAGAAGTCGATTACGCCGGATTATCTGGTGTGCCTGGAAGACGGCAAGAAGTTCAAGTCGCTGAAGCGTCACCTGCGCTCGCAATACAATATGACTCCGGAGCAATACCGCGAGAAATGGGGGCTGCCGGCCGATTATCCGATGGTGGCGCCGAACTATGCCCACGCGCGCTCGGAACTCGCCAAGCAGATGGGGCTCGGACAACAGCGCCGCCGGCGGCGCTGAGGTTTCCCGCAAAGCGCTTCGCAAAATCTCTGTTCGTCATTCGGGGCGCGGGCGTTAGCCCGCGAACCCCGGAATCCGGCACTCGGTGTGTTTAGCTGGATTCCGGGGCCGCGCGTTCACACGCGTCCAGGAATGCGTCCCGGAATAAACCATTTCGCAAAAACTCTCCCCGCCTATTTTGACTATTTTCCTATTTTACGCTTGATCCGGGCAGTGCGCCTATGTAGGTTTTAAGTCCTACGGAGGTCCCCGCCATGCATCAGTCGTCCT
Organism: Pseudomonadota bacterium; assembly: GCA_023390695.1. The sequence goes on from JAEWCJ010000313.1 coordinate 1,872, forward strand.
GTCCCGCCCGGCTCGACAAATCCTGCATCCAGCTCCTGACCGCGCTTGCGTCCGGTCGGGGGCTCGCAACGCCCATCGCACCGGACGATGCAAGGCGGCTGATCGCCGAGGATCTGGCGTGCCGCCATTCCGACGGCCGGCTGCACATCACCTCTGCCGGCCGCGCTTTCTTGAGCCGCGCGGCGCTCACCCGGCAGGACGTTGTCGATCCGTTTCTCGGTCAGCAGCTTGCGCTGGTCGCGCAGACACTGGACGGGCCCGATGGCCGCGCCCGGCTGCTGATGGACGAGAGCGAAAGCCCCTTGTTGTGGCTGGCGCGCCGAAAGGGAAAGGATGGCCACGCGCTGATCGCACCGCATCAATTGCTGGCGGGCGAACGGCTGCGGTCGGATTTCACGCGCGCACAGATCATGCCACGGACGACGTCCAACTGGGATCGATCGCTGCCGCGTGAACGGCGTACCGGTGCTCCTGTCATGACAGGCACCGAGAGCGTGGTCGCCGCGCGGCAGTGTCTGCATCGCGCATTGGACGCCGCAGGGCCGGAATTCTCCGGCCTGCTGCTGGATGTCTGCTGCTTCCTCAAGGGACTCGAGGAGGTCGAGCGCGAGCGTGTATGGCCGCGCAGTTCGGCCAAGGTGGTGCTGCAACTGGGGCTGGAGCGCCTCGCACGGCATTATGGATATGGGGCGGAGGCGGTGGGAACGGCGCGGGCAAAAATGCGCGCGTGGAATGCGGCGGAGGGGGAATGTGCCGGTGGTTCCCCTGCCGGCTAGCCGGGATCAGGCCGGTGCCAGCGCGGCCTGCGCGTCGCGGCGAATGCGCTCCACCATCGAGCGAAAGCCGTTGGAGCGCTGCGGCGTCAGATGCTCGCCGAGTCCGAGCTTGTGGAATAGCGCTACGGCGTCGCGGGACAGAATTTCCTGGGCCGGCTGGCCCGAATAGAGAGCCAGCAGGATCGCGATCAGGCCCTTGACGATGTGGGCATCGCTGTCACCGACAAAGGTCAGGACCGGCGCATTGGCGCCATCGGATTTGACCTCCGTTTCCAGCCAGACCTGGCTGGCGCAGCCTTGCACCTTGTTCGATTCCGTCCGCGCGCTCTCCGGCAGATCCGGCAGCGAACGGCCGAGCTCAATGATGTAGCGGTAGCGATCGTCCCACTCATCCAGGAGCTCGAAATTTCCGATGATCTCGTCAATCGACATGCGTCTGCGGTTCGCCCGGGCTTCTGAGAATCTGTGATGTCGCGCGATCTCCACCGCCCCCGGTTCCCCCTGCGGTGAGGCGCGCTCTGATTTTCAGCCACACATATATGGATGGTCGGCCTGACGCAAAAGCGTCAAATCGCGCCGGAACCGGCTCGCCGCCTGGCGTGTCGGGCGCGATCAGGCCGGGCGGCGGGGATCTTTGGGAGGCAGAGGCGCACGCCAGGACGGCTTGAGGTCCTCGGCGGTCAGCGTGTCCTGCGACGTCGGGGTCTTGCCGGGCATCTTGATGGACCCGGTTTCCGCCGGGACCATTTTGTCACTCAGGACATCGAACAGGTATTTGGCGCCTGCCTGGGCCCGCTGTCCGAAGGCGACCGCGGCCTTGCCGCCAACGTCGCAAGCCTCCGGCTGACGCGCGCAGAAGCTGCCCATGTCCGACACCGCGGCGAATGCCGCCGAAACGGCGTCGGCTGCTTCGATCTTCGGTGCATTCGGCTGCGGAGCTCCGCTCGGCATCAGCACGAGCACGACGCTCAGCCAGAAAGCCACCCGCAACAGGAAAAACATGACGCGACCCTATTCCCCCGCGGCTCTTCTGTGCCGCTTCATCGCACAACCTAGCAGGAGGGATTGAAAGGCCCGTTCGCGTTTTTGGGCTTATTCGATGAAAAATCGCCGGGAATTTTCAGAAAATTTGACCGGGATTTTCAGACAATTCGAATCAATTTGGAGACGTTTGGGAAATCCCGCCGCCGGTGCTCCATCAGGCACGGAGATAGCCCGCGCCGGCGGCCCCGGCGGCGTTTGGAAACCCTGTGTTCACCATGACCGGACGAATGTCGGCGAAGTACCGGTCCCGGATGCGCAATTGCCGTCATTGCACAGGTTCGGCCTGCCGGCCTTAGTGTTCGTTTAAGTGGGCTCTGACACGATCCGGCGCGTAAATGGGGAGTGCCGCGGCGAGAGCCCGCGCGCAACGGTTCAGTTGAGCGTTTTCAACCCGGTTCGCGAGTATATTGACTGCCTTGTGCACCCCTCGGTGCAGCAGGAGCCGCTGACCGCTGCACGGCACCGCGCCTTCATCGCGCCGCGGCTCCTCGCGTCTCTGATCGCATTGGCGGCGTTCCCCGCTTATGTCGCGGTCCGCGGCGTGCCCACGGCCCTTGAGGTTGCGCTGCTCGGCGGGCTGCTCGTTCCTATCTGCGTCGCCTATTTCCTGTCGCGCACCGGGCGTTATGAGAGAGCGCATATCCTGTCGTCGTTCGCGCTCACTGTGCTTGTGACTGTGGTGGCGTGGCATACCGGCGGTGTCTCTTCTTTCGCGGCCGTCTGGCTGATCGTGGTGCCGCTGGAGGCGGCGCTGTCGGGCGCGCGCCGCGTGGTGGCGGTGGGTGTGACGCTGGCGCTGTCGGCGCTGGCGATCCTGATGGCTGCGGGCAATACGGGCCTTCTTCCACCGTCCGTAGCCGCGCTGCATGAACAAGGCGCATTGGTGATTCTCGGCATCGTCTCCGCTGCGCTCTATGCGACAGGTCTTGTTCTGGGGAGCGCCTCGCTCGCCCGCACCAGCGTCAGGCTGCTGGGCGCGGAAGAGGAGCGCTATCGGCTGCTCGCCCGCAACATGACCGACGTGATCGCCCGCCATGGCGCGCATGGCGCCGTTCAGTTCATGTCTCCTGCCGCCGAATCGGTGCTGGGAACCCGGGCCGACGAGTTGCTCGGCCACGGCCTGTTCGACCGTGTCCACGTCGCCGACCGCCCCGCCTATCTGACGGCGCTCGCGGATGCGTCCGCCAACGGCGAAGCAAGATCGGTCGAATTCCGCATGCGTCGCGCGATGCCGGCCGCCAAGGGCGGCTCCGATTTCATCTGGGTCGAGATGCGTTGCCGGCCGCTTGAGCAGATGCCGGACGGGAGTTCGGCGGCACGCGGCTGCGAAGTGGTGTCGGTGCTGCGCGAAGTCTCAGAGCGCAAGATGCAGGAACTGGCCATCGAGACAGCGCGCAAGGAATCGGAGCGCGCCGACGCGACCAAATCGCGCTTCCTTGCCACCATGAGCCACGAACTGCGCACTCCTTTGAACGCCATCATCGGCTTCTCGGAGATGCTGACCAAAGAGGAGCAGATGCGCCTCGATGCGGCGCGGCGGCGCGACTATGCCAAGCTGATCAACGAATCCGGCCATCACCTGCTGGCGGTGGTGAACGATATTCTCGACATGTCGAAGATGGAGACCGGCGACTTCGAGATCACCCCCGAACCTTTTGCGCCGGCGCAGGTGATCGGCACCTGCTGCGATCTGCTGGCTCTGAAAGCGCGCGAAGCCGGGCTCGATCTGGTGCTGCGTGTGCCTGCCGATTTGCCGGAGATCGTCGCCGACAAGCGTGCGCTGAAGCAGATTCTGTTCAATTTGCTGTCGAACGCGATCAAGTTCACGGACCGTGGCGGCCAAGTATGCGTGAGCGCCATGGTGGAACTGGGGCGCATGGTGCTTGCCGTCGAGGACAACGGCATCGGAATCGGCGACGGCGACCTGCCGCAACTCGGCAATCCGTTCTTTCAGGCGCGCTCGGCCTATGACCGCCGGCACGACGGCACCGGCCTCGGCCTGTCGATCGTGAAAGGGCTGGTGGCGCTGCACGGCGGGCAAGTCGAGATCAAGAGCGCGCTCGGCAAGGGCACGCGCATCACGATCTCGCTTCCGGTCGAATGCGAGGCCGGCCGTCAGCCGCGATCGGTATCCCAACTCCAACCTGCGCCGCTCACGCTGGCGCATCAGCAGGACGAACCATTGGTGAGGAAAAGTGCTTAAGGCGAGCCGCAGATCAGGCGCAGTGGCCATCGACGATTACGATGACCGGTACGACGATGGCGAGGAGCCATCGCGCGGCCGCCGCAAGGACCTCATTGCCTTGGCGCTGGCAGGCGCCGCTGTCTGCGGAATTCTCGTCAATGCGCTGTTTCTGCAGAAAGGGCCGCATCCGGCGCCGATCTTCAGTGCGAAGCCGGTCGCCGCACCGCAGGCCGCGACGCCGTCCACCCAGCCGGTCCGCACAGTTGGCGGCGAACTGACCGGCTCCATGACCTTGCCGCGTGCGCGCCCGCAGGACTTGGAAGCGGCAAAAATCGATCCGGTGGCTCCCAAAGCGGAGCCCGTGCCTGGCCGTTCGCGGCTTGAGCTCATCGCCGACATCCAGAAAGAGCTGGGCAAGCGCGGCTTCTATGATGGCGGCACCGACGGCGTTTATGGTCCGAAGACCGATGCCGCGATCCGCGAGTTCGAGCAGAGCGCTGGCCTCAAACACGCCAGCGAGCCGAGCGAGCAATTGCTGCGGGTCATCACGCAGTCCAACGCCAAGGCGAAGCAGGCGGCTGTTCCAGCCTCGCGTCACGACCCGATTGCAGAACTGATCGCACCATCGCCCTCGAAGCGCATCCTCGCGGTGCAGCGGGCACTGTCAGATTTCGGCTATGGCCAGATCAAGCCGACCGGCGCTCTGGATGCGCCGACCCAGGAAGCGATCAAGCAATTCGAATATTCCAAACGAATGCCGGTAACCGGCCAAATATCGCCGAGGTTGTTGCGGGAATTGTCGGCGACGACCGGAAGACCGCTGGAATAACGCTTTTCCCGCCGGCATTCCTGTGGCACAGGGCCGGTCATGCGCCTCAAATCCGGCATCTGGGTCCAGGCTTACATCCGCCGCTGCAGCATCGAAGGGGCCTTTGCCGTCGTGCGCCGCCGCGGCGCCGACGAGGCGGGGGCGGTGTTTGTGAAGATCGACCGGCTCGACGGCACCGCCGATTTGTTCGGCCCGGCCCCGCAAGCCGTATTCGATGATGCGCAGCCCTCGGAGCGCATTTTTGCCGCGTGTTTGAAGACGCTGCCGGCCGAAAACGCGGCAGTCGAGGCTTATCTCGCCAGCCAGCTCCGCTTCGATCCCGATATCTGGATTGTAGAAGTCGAGGATCGGCAGGGCCGCAATTTCCTCGACCGGATCGCGCGCTGACCCTTCAGCTCTCGCTTTGTCCCTGATGCTGTGACGGGCTGCGGCCGGAGAGCGGCTTGGCAGTCTGCCTGGCCTCATGCCGCGCGAAATCGCGGGCCCGCGAGACGCGATCGTCGAAGAGATGCGTCTGGTGTTGGCTCTTCTGCGGGGATGCATCGTCTCGTTGCCAGATCGCGATCAGGCGGCGGGCGGAATTCTCGTTGATTTCCTCATAGAGCCGCACCAGCGAGAAGTAGGTATCTGCCGCCTGGCCGACGGCCGGATCGAGAAAAAGCAGAATCCGCTGCAAGGCGGGCGAAGGCACAGCCAGCGCCTTCAGGGCGGCGATCACCGCTTCGCCCGAGGCATCGCTGGCGATCCGTCGCGCGCATTCAAACGAGATCGACAGCATCTGCTCAAGCGCGGCCGCAAATTCATCCCGCTGACGCGTCATCGCCGCCTGTTCGAGGCGCGCGCCGGCATCGCTTGCGGTGCGGACCGGCGCCGGTGCGATGGGGGCATAGTCGAGATGCAGAAGAATAAGCCGACGTTCTGATGGCGGTGCGTTGAAGAACGCGTCGCTCAACGTTTCTTCGCGATGCACCTGTTCGATGCGAGGCAGGTGCTGTGGGGGGAACTCGGTATGCGGAGATGCAGGGACCGAAGGCGGTGGCTCCGCATCAGCCAGCCGCAGCATCACGGCCATGGGAGCCCCGGGATAGGCTGCCAGCCGTGCACCCAGCCGGGCGCGTTCGGCGGCATCGACATGATCGATCAGTCTCAGCGCCAATTCGGTGAAAAGCCGCTCTTCTTCCGGGGTGTGGGACGCCTTTTCGACATAGAGATCGGTGAGGTCGCGCAGCAACGCGGGCCGAAGAGCGGACACGCTCACACCAGAAAAATCCCGAATGTCAGACAACGAATTACGCGACACGCTAGTTCACCTGACGCAACAGACACCTGGCGACAATATTCGGTCGCTCGTTAGCAGAGCGTTAACCTTGCCCCTTTCTAAATTCGATTCAGCGCGATCCGTAGCCGGATCACGATATCCGTGCAGATCCGGCAAGGGGAATTTTTACATGGGAATGATCATCCGTTTCCCGACTGGGCGTCAGTCACCGCGTAGAGAGTCTGTAGAGCAGCGTGGGCCGGGGCAGGTGGTCATTTTGCCGGTGATCCGGGTCGAACGGCTTGGCGAACGGCCTGCTACTGAGAGCCTTGTACGGCGCCCGCCGAGCCGCAAGCGCCGCCGCCGCGTTTCGCAATCCTGATCCCGCGCAGCGCGGCAGAGAGGACGGCGCGAAACCGCCGGAGCCAAACGTGAAAGTGCGACGCCCGATCCGTTTGAGCCGCATGCTGTTTTGCGTGCCGCTGATCGGTTGCCTCAATACCGACTTTGGCCGGGTCAGACAGTCGCTGCTCGTGGACGACATTCACGCCTGGATGGGCCCGGCGGCCACCAATAGCGTCGGTGCACCGGCCTCCGTATTTCGTCTGACGGAAGACGAGCGATTGCTTCGCGATCTTGCCTATCCGCTCATCGAACCGCCTTACAAACGGCAGCGCTGGTACGCCGTGCTGAACGAATATGGCCTGACCTCGGTGTTCCAGTCGGATTGGTGGATCCATGACGACATGGCCTATACGCGCAAACTGTTGGGGTCGGTCACACGAACGACAGATGCCCTCTATGGGCGTCTGATCGACGATGTCAGCAACGACGTCGTTCGCATCGGTCCGTTTCTTGAGGTTGCCCGCCGCGTGCGGGATATGGACGGCAAGCGCCGGATCAGTCTCGATCATATGACCATGCTGACTCCGCCGGAACACGCCAATGCGGTGGCGCGGATGAACGAGAACGCGCTGATTGTGCGCTGGGTACATCAATCCTTGAATGCACGTACTTTTTCATATCGCCTTGCGCTTGAGCGGCTGGTTATCTCGGCGCCATCGCGTCAGGCTGCGGAGGCCGAGCGGCAGCTCAATCACATGCGCACAATAATTGCCGGCACGCAGATCGCGCCGGGTCCAAAGCTAGGCCGCCTCGTCACAAAATAGGTCAATGCGACTCGCAACGGGCCGATGACAAGGCCGTCTTCGCCGCCCCCATCATGCCAAATTCCGGCGCCAACGCGCGCAGCACGATCAGGCCTTTTTCACTGGGGGATTCGACGATCAGCCTGTCGGCGGCGGCGCTCTCTTCGTCATCCGGCAAGTCGTTGCGTTGCGCCTTTGTCATCAATTCCAGTTCGATGATACGACGGCCGGCGGCGCGGTCATTGATCGCGTAATAAGCGATCCCTTTGTTGGTGTAGAACGACACCGACGTGTAAGCCGGGCTGATCGGCGCGCGCAATTTGATGGGCCCGCTTGCCAGATCATACCGGCAGACGGCAGCAGCAAATGCCGGATCCATAAACGGCACGATGGTGCTATCGGATGACGGCGCCGGCAGTGCAACCACCGAATTGACCGGCGAAATTGCCGAGATCCGCGCATAGGCATCTTGCGTCGCGGTCGTCGGCAGATACAGGACCGTGCCGAGATGGACGATGCCGCCCATCAGGACGCCCCCAACGAGCCACAATACCCAACGGATCATGGACAGGCCTTCCGCTGGAGGGAGGGCAGGACAGTCTCGCGACCGGTCCGGCTCGCAAGGCTGACCGGGCTATCGTATAGCCGCAGCACAAGGACGTAACGTTCGGCGCCTCCCGAGGGGAGCCAGTTGCCGGAGCGCGCGCGCGGCGCAATGGCGATCTCGAAGGACCCATCCAGCTTGCGGACAATTTCCTGACTGGTGAAGCCCTGCCTGTTCAACGAATTGCCGACCAGCCGGCCCTCATCATCGTAAAGCGTAATGGTCCAAAACCGCGCTTGCGGCGTGGTGCCGCTGATCACGACCTCGCAGCGGCCATCCAGAGGCGATCCATGGTCATCGGTCTTGGCGAAAAAGGCGATGCCATCGCCGGAGCCTATCGGCAGTTCTCCCGTGCGGGCGATGATGGCGCGTGCATAAGGATCAATGTCCGCGGTGCCGGTGCGCGGCCATGCCGTCCAGGCGCCGATCGTGAAGGCGCCAAACGCCGTGCCATGCGACAATGCAAAGAGCGTTGTACCAAGGCCGATCACCGCGGCGACAGCGAAGGCCAGCAATAATCCGAGAAGCAGTCGCACGTTGGTTTCCGACTAAGAGCCGACAGGAGGAGCGTGTACGATTAACGTGTCGGCTTGCATAGGTTCTCAATTGCCGCGCGTCGCGTTTGCGCCGTCGCGTTCCGCAAGCTGGGGAACGGCGGAGCCGTCGCGATTGTCCGCGGTCCGCCCGCGCGCAGGCGCTTTCTCGAGTGCACGGCTGGCCTCCTCGAACGAACGCTCAAGACGAACCAGGATGTCGGTGCCGCGTTTGGTCAGCAGAGTCGGCTTCGGAATCTCTTCGCC
>JAEWCJ010000348.1 GCA_023390695.1 Pseudomonadota bacterium
ATCCTGGGATGCTCGTGTTCGACCACGGCCTTCGGAAAGCCCAGTAGCGGCTCGCCGACCCTGATCCAGAAATAGAAGAAGCTGGTCAGCACCATGATGACCAGAAACCAGATCGACCACACGCCGCCGAGCCGGTGCAGATCGCCCATCAGGGTGCGCGTGTTGCGCCCCCGCGGCTTACGAAAGAAACCGCGCCAGAATTTCCGGTAGGCAATCAGCCCCGTCACCAGCGACGCCAGCATGAAGAAGGTGAAGCTGCAGACGATGACGTAGCCCCAGGTCGGAATCATCAGAAAGGAATGGAACTGCGAGATAAAATATCCGGGCATCATGAACGGCGTCGTACCCTGCACCATGCCGCGATAGGGATCGACCCAGATCCGCCGCACGCCCTCTTTTGGCGAGACCGCGATGATGTTGAGCGCGCTGCGCGCGCCCTCGCCCTGCACCGGCACCTGGCCGATCAGGCCCATCCCGGGATGTACGGCCTGCACCGCCGCCATCACACGGTCAATGCCCACACGCTCAGGTGACGGCGTGACGCGGGATTGCGGATAGATCAGCCAGTCGATCTCCTTGTGGAAGACTGCCAGTGTTCCGGACAGCAGGATGACCGTGAGCAGCAGGCAGAAGCTGAGCCCCAGCCAAGAATGGATGGTGAAGATCGCGCGCGCAAAGGTGACGCGGCTACGAGGCTGGGCCTGCTCCTGCATTCGTCTGCGCACTAGAAGCGCGCCTGACCTCTCACGCCGAACATGCGGCCGTCGCCGATCCCAGCCGAGCCGGTGGCCCCCGGCGAACTGATGGCCGTCAGATACTGCTCGTCGAACAGGTTGCGGGCGAAGAGCGCCAGCGTGCCGTACTTGGTCTCGTAGCCAATCTGCGTGTTGACCAGCGTGAACGATTCGACATAGCGCAGCGGGTTGTTCGCCAAGTCGCGCGGGCTGAAATAGCCGTCGGTATAGGACACATCGGCGCTGACGAAAAAGCCGGACTGGTGCTTCCAGATTCCGCCGCCCGACACCGTCACGCTGGGCGCTTCCGGGAACTCCTTGCCGCTGTAGTTTCTGATGACGCCTGATTCTAATGTAGTTGCTTCATCGAATTTTGTCTTGAGCAAGCCGACCGAGGCGAACAATGTCAGCCCTTCGAGCGGACGCACGCGCGCCTCGATTTCACCACCGTATAGATGCGACTTGCCGACATTCTGGGCCATGGTCTGCCCAGCTCCACCGGGAACATCCACAGCCAGCTGCTGATCCTTGTAATCATAGTAGAAGATGTTGGCGTTCAGCTGCAGCCGGTCGTCCCACCATTTCGAACGATAAGCCAGCTCATAGGCCCACATGAATTCCGGGTCGACCTGATTGATCGTCGTTGTACCAACGGGAAGCTCTGAAAAACCCTTCCGGTAACCCTTGCTCACAGTTCCGGCGACGGTCTGGTTGGTTGCAAGATCATAGGCCAGACCAACTTTGGGGAGAAACTCGGTGTTACTGTAATCAGTCGCCTCATTAATCGATACCGGGAAAAAGACGCCGTTAGGCGGATCAGTTACTGCGCCAACAAAGTTTCTTTCGGATGTATCGCGCAGCAGACGTCCGCCTCCAAGCAAAGTCCACTTGTCCCAGAAACGATAGCGAAGGTCGGCATATGCGGCGATCGATGTATCCTTGAAGTCAAACACCGCGTCCTAAATTGGGAACGGAGCCAAACTGGTTGTCCCCAGAGCATTGATATGATTCGTGAAGCGCCCAGCGAACAATCCGAGCACACCACTCAACGGTGAACCGGGCTGATCGAACGAAAACCGCAGATCTTGTGAAAAATCCTTACCCTTGCGCGTATCGTCCCGGAACCATATTGGCGCATTCGGTCCGGTGAGCTTGACCTTGGTATCCGCCAAAGCCGTCACCGACTGCAGTTTCACGCCCGGCGTAAACTCGTAGGAGATATCGGCAATGTAATTGTTGACGGCAGCCGTGCGATACTCCGGAAACTGCGAAAAAGCCAGGTTGTATCGCCGCGCGAAGAAGTCCGGCCCCGTCACCGTGGTCTGCATCGGATTGTCGAGCGTGCGATTGACCGTGAACAGCGCGCGCAATCCCGGCATCGACGCCGGCGTGATCAGCAGCTTGCCGCGGATCTGGTCGAGCTGATCCTCCCCCAGCACATTGAGCACCGGATTGGAATACGTGATGTCGTTGTTCTGGCGCATGGTCTGGCCAGCGACGCGCAACGCGACCTGGTCCTGCACCAGCGGAGTGTTAACGACGAAGGCGCCCATGTGGTAGTCGTTGCCACCCATCTGGCCTTCGACGATCATGCCTGGTGTGTAGGTCGGATCGTTGGTTTTGATCACCACCGCACCGGCCAGCGCGTTGCGGCCCTGGATGGTGGATTGCGGTCCGCGCATCACCTCGATCTGATCGACGTCCCAGATTCCGCGTGCGCCGCGCCGGGTTGCCTCGGTGCTCTGGATCGCGCCGTCGACGATGACCGAGATCAGCGGCGCCGAACTGCCGGACGGCGCCGTCACGCCTTCCGAATTCAGGCCGCGGATCATAAAGCCGTTATTGCCGTCGCCCGTCCGCAGCGAGCGCACGTTGCCCAGCAGATTGAACGAGCGTTGTAGATCGGGGACGTTGTAATCGCTGATCTGCTGGCCGGTGACCACGCCGATGCTGGTATAGGTCCGGAAATAGTCGCGCGAGACTTTCTCGCTTTCCACGACAATGGTGTCGAGATTGATCGTGCCGCCCGCCTGCACGCGCGACTGCATCGCCGGATTTCGCTGCAGGGTTGCCGTGCGCGGGCCGGTAAAGCGCGGCGCGAGCCCGGTGGGCGCGAGCAGCCGGGACAGCGCCTCTGAGGGCGTGAAGCTGCCGCGCACGGGTGACGAGCCGCAAAGCCGCCGTTATGGCGCTGTCGTAAATGATCTGGATGCCGGTGGTGCGTCCGAACGCGCTCAGCGCGGAATCCAGCGGCTGAGCCGGAATGTTGAATGTTTGCGTCTGCGGCTGCGCCACACTTCGCGTCGTTTGAGCCTGTACCCGGTCCGGAACGACCGTCAAAACCAAAACGCCTGCACATGTCGCGTACAGCCATGCACGCGCCGCCATACCCGGCCGACCGGCCCCAGACATCCCAACCACTTTATAAATTCCCCGCCCTGTTCGGCAGCGAACGCCGTCAGGCAACCGCTGCTGAGAGTGAGACGATTGGGAAATGTCCGATCCGAATCCGAAAACAAAACATTATAGATATTCAAAACTGAGACCTATCCGAGCAGGACAAAATACGGCGACATTCGCCGCATCGGGATGCGTAGCGCCCTCTGCATATGATCCAGCGCTTCATCCAGCCGATCGAGGTAAAATAGGCCCGTGACCCGGCGTTCGGCAGCGGCGCGTGAGGCGATCGCCACCATCCCTCTTCGGTAACGATTCAATTCGGAGACAACATTTTCGAGCGGTTCGTCGCGAAATACGAGTTCGCCGCGACGCCAGCCGGTGACGGCTTCGGCATCGACCATCTTGACGGCGCCGAGTTCCTGGCCAGAGCAAATCACCTGCTCCGACGGTCTCAATCTCGCATGCGCGGGCTGCACGACATCCACTGTGCCCGCGAGGCATGTGATCCGCACCTGATTGCCGTCGTGGCGGATCGCAACTACGCCGGACTCAAGCGCGGCAATGCCCGCACCCGCCGCCACTGTAAACGCCTCAATTCCCGGATGCACGGTGAAGACCGCCTCGCCCTCCGACAATTTCACGCCCTGTGCCACGCTCTTGCCCTCGACCGAGAGTGCGCTACGCGTATTCAATTCCACACGAATACGGTCGCCAAAGGCCAACCGCTTCTGCTCTCCGGCGCTGGTCGCATAGTCCGCCATCATGCCGGTCAGGCCCGGCCAGAAGCCCAACTTGGCCCCTCCGAGCGACACCGCTCCAGCCGACGCGGCCAGAGCTCCGGCCTTCAGAAGCTGCCGCCGGCGCGTAGGCAGAGCGGAGACACGCGACAGCGTGGCGTCTTCCTGCGCCGCAAGACCTACGCTTTTCCATACCCTCAAAGCATGACGGAAAGCCGCCTCTTGTTCCGGCCCTTGATTGCGCCATCGTGTGAAATCCAAGCGGTCTGCATCGGTCGCTGCCCCCGATGTCAGACGAGATAGCCAACGCAGGGCCTCCCGTTCGAGGCCAGAGCGATCAGGCTCGTTCTCCAAACCCATGTGCGATCGTTGTCTAATGGTTACAAAGGTCGTGATGCTACAAGACAGCAAACATGACCTTAAGACGATTCTAATCGTCAAGATCCGAATCGGACGATTTGAGGCGGGCGCCGCAAAAATTGAGAGCCCGTACGATTTCAAATTCCACGGTCCGGGTCGAAATACCAAAGTGGTCGGCAATCGCCCGGTGCGGAAGTCCCTGAACGCGGCTCATCAAAAGAATTGCTCGACGTCGGGTCGGCATTCCCTCCAGCGCCGCCGTGATTAATGTCAAATCAGATCGCCCAATGGCCACCGCCTCCGGGCCCGGCTGCTCGTCCGGAATGGAGAGAAGCGCATCGATCTCTTCCCTGCGCAATACGCGGCGACCTTCGGCACGGAAATAATCGATGGCGAGATTACTTGCGATCTGAAAAAGATAGGCGCGCGGATTTTCGATTACGACCGACCCATCCGCTATGCGCAGCCAAGTCTCCTGTAGCAGGTCCTGCGCCACATCCGGATCACGCGTCCTGCGTGTCAGAAACCGCAGAAACGAGTCGCGTTGGCTGAGATATTGCTGCCACAGGCTGGTCTTTTCGCTCGACATGCGTCAATACATATCAAGAAAAGGCACCCCGATATAGCAAACGTGCAAAGTCACACCAGACTTTACAATTCCTACAAACAGCAAAAAATCCAACATCGTGTCGGCGCTATGGACCGGATGCGCGCCCCGGCAACGGCGCCTCAGAGCCGAAAAGCAGCACTGAGTCGAGCGCTGTGAGCCTCTTTGCGCTTCAATCCCGTCACGGATGGGCTTGGATTAGTTTAAGGGAAGGCGTTCAGGTTCCTGCTCCGGAACATAGATCAAACGGCCGTCTGGAAGACGATAGGTGATGCCGGCGCGCGAGCCCTTTCCCTCACCGATTTCTCCGCTTGTTTCGTATCGCGTCAATTCCTGGCCCTCCTTGACCATGATGCGCATATCTGCCTTGCCCGGATTCTCTACAACAACCACGTTCTTGCTGCTGAACGGATTGAGCGGGTTCTTGACGATAACGATCATCAGCATTGCCACGACGACAAGAAAGACGTCGATCAGGTTGACGACTGAGAGGATAGGATCGTCAGATTCAGCATCTTCGAGAAATCGCATTAGATCACTTTCCTTTCCGCTCTATCACCCGCAGCTCCTGCAACAGCCAGCGTCGCCGCACTGTGAGCAGAACGAAGGTGATCGATGCGCTCACAAGCGCGAGAATCACGGAAGAAAAGGCAACGACGAGGTTTTCGCCAACGGCTTTGGCGTCATTGCTGGCGAGCGACAGGAGTGCCGGACCCATGGGGATCATGGTTGCGACAAGGCCGAGCATCGGCGCGGTACGTGAGACGATCCGCAGCCACTCCAGCCGCTTCATGATCCACAGCTCGAGATCATCACTGCTGGCCACATTAGCCGCCTGATACGCGGCAAGCGGCGAGTGATACGTTCCGCGCGAGCGTTGCCACGCCTCGACGAAGAAGGCGCCGAGCGCGATGAAGGCATAGGCGAGCGCGGATACAATCAAGATAAGCACAGGCACGAGAAACAGCTTCGAAAGCTCGAACAGCCCTGACTCCAGAATATTCACGTTACTTCCTCTCCATGTCGAAGCCGCATATTGAATCGGAATTGCGCTAGGTGTTCAGTCCCGGAGTGTGGGGGAATCAGTCAAGCTGGCCCCGCATTCTAGGAAGCACTATGGGCCAGATACTTCACGGCAGCGCCACGACTACGCATGCCATCCGAATTGCGATACAGCGATCGAAGGCTCCGCTCAAAGAACTCGCCGCACAGTACGGGCTAAACCGCAAGACAGTTACCAAATGGCGCAAACGGGCCTTCGTCAGCGACGCTCCGATGGGGCCGGAGGTCCCGCGTTCGACTGTCCTGTCGCCCGAGGAAGAGGCTATCGTCGTCACCTTCCGCAAGCACACACTGCTGCCGCTTGATGACTGCCTCTATGCCCTGCAGGCGACCCTTCCGAACCTGACCCGGTCGTCCCTGCATCGGTGCCTCAAGCGTCACGGCATCAGCCGGCTGCCGGAGATCGCCGGCGACAAGACCTCCAAAAAGCCCTTCAAAAGCTACCCGATCGGCTACTTCCACAT